>JAZRFG010000113.1:0-7192 GCA_045661265.1 Eubacteriales bacterium | reverse complement strand
CCTGCCAGCGCCACGAACAAAAGCATAATGGATACGCCCGTGACGATATCGGGGTTCATCATCGGTACGTTGGTCATCGAGTTGACCGTGACCTTGACGTAGCGGTTGCGCATACGGTGAAGCCCCAGCGCGCCGAACGTGCCGATCACCGTGGCGATCACCGACGAGGAAACGGCAAGGATCAGCGAATTCATCAGCGAGGAGAAGGCCTCCTCGTCGTGGAAGAGCTCCGCGTACCAGCCCAGCGTAAAGCCGGAGAACTCGGCAAGACTTCCTGCTTCGTTAAAGGAAAAGATGATGAGCACCGCGATCGGGATATACAAAAGAAAGAACACGATGCCTATGTAGAACTTGGAAAGGAATTTCATTTGCGCGATCCTCCCTTCTCGCCCTCATCGTCACCCGAGAAGCGGTTCATTACGCCCACCGAGATCAAGATCAGGATCATCATTACAAGAGAGATCGCCGCGCCCACGCCGTAGGTGGCGGTGTTCTGGAAGAGTCGCTCGATCGTGTCACCGACAAGATCGATCTTGCCGGCACCAAGCTTTTGCGAGATATAGAAGGTGCTGATCGAGGGGACGAACACCATCGTGACGCCGGAAATGACACCCGTCATCGTGAGCGGAAGCACCACGCGCACAAGGGTCTGCCAGCCGTTGCAGCCAAGGTCGTGCGACGCCTCGATATAGCGGTGATCCAACTTGGTCATTGCGGTGAAGATGGGAAGCACCATATAGGGCAGGAAGTCATAGACCATACCAAGGATCACGCCGAAATTCGTGCCTACGATCGGGACCTTGGAAAGGCCGATGCTCTCTAACAGAGAATTCAGCAGACCGCCGTTGTCAAGAAGTGCCATCAGCGCGTAGGTGCGGATCAACAGATTGCACCACATGGGAAGCATTACCAGCACCATCAGGATCCTCTGCGCACGCGCGGACTGGCGCGACATGAAATACGCGAGAGGGTAGCCGATGAGCAGGCAGATCACGGTGGCGATCAGTGCAAAGGCGATGGAAAGCACAAAGACGTTGCCGTACTGCGAAAGCTCGGCGATGTTAGCAAAGGAAAATCCTCCGTCCGCACCGCGGAAAGCAAACGCGAGCACGAACAAAAGGGGCGCGACGATGAACATCACCACCCACACGCTGTGCGGCACCGCGGCAAAGCTTTGAAACGCGTTTTTCTTCATTCCTCCACGTCCTCCTCGGGGTCACCCAGGTGATCCATCTCATCGCTGAAGGTAGAGTAGTCGCCGAACATGCCCGAATACTCGGACTTTTTCATAACGTGAATGGCCTCGGGCTCAATGTAAAGGCCGATCAAGCTGTTTTCTGCCACGAAATCCGAGGTTTCCAGCATCCACTTGAAGCCGTCCACGTCCACGATAATCTCGTAGTAATCGCCCTTGAAGGTAACGGAGGTCACCGTGCCCTGGCACATGCCCTTTTCTACGGGAACGACGTCCACGTCCTCGGGGCGCACGACCACGTCCACGGGCTCGTTTTTAGCAAAGCCGCCGTCCACACACTCGAAGGTGTGGCGTGCAAAGCGCACCTTGTTGTCCGCCAGCATCACGCCGTCGACGATGTTGGATTCGCCAATGAAGTCGGCAACGAAAGCGTTTTCCGGCTCGTTGTAGATGTCGGTGGGCGTGCCGATCTGCTGGATCTTGCCGTCCGCCATCACCACGATGGTGTCGGACATCGTCAGCGCTTCCTCCTGGTCGTGGGTGACGTAGATGAAGGTGATGCCGGTCTTTTGCTGGATACCGCGCAGCTCCTTTTGCATGTCCTTGCGCAGCTTGAGGTCAAGCGCGCCAAGGGGCTCGTCCAAGAGCAGGACGCGGGGCTTGTTCACCAGCGCGCGTGCAATGGCAACGCGCTGCTGCTGACCGCCCGAAAGGGTGGAAACGTGTCTTTTTTCAAAGCCCTTGAGGTTGACCATTTTCAGCATCTCCTGCACCTGCTCGCGAATGCTTTCCTCAGCGATGCGGGGCTTTTTGAGGCGCAGACCGAACGCCACGTTTTCATAGACGTTCAGATGGGGGAAAAGGGCGTAGCGCTGAAAGACGGTGTTGACCTGACGTTGATAGGGAGGCAGGTCGTTGATGCGCTTGCCGTCAAAGGTGACCTCGCCCGCGTCGGGAATCTCGAAGCCGCCGATGATGCGCAGCGTGGTGGTCTTTCCACAGCCGGAGGGGCCGAGCAGCGTGACGAATTCCTTGTCGTGAATGTCAAGGTCGATGCCACACAGGATCTGCTCGCCGTCAAAGGATTTGCTGATAGAGCGAAGCTTGATCAGCGTATTCGTTTCGGACGTGTTTTTCATTCCGCACAATACTCCTTCGAAACAAGAACTTATCTCACTCGCACGCGGCGCTATGCGCGCGTGAAGCGAGTATAGCGTTATTGTAACAGAAAGCGCCAAAAAATGCAATACTTTTCCCGAAAAAAATCGAAATAGCCGTGGTTTTCCGCGATTTTCTCGCAAAAAACGGAATTTTCGCCGATTATTTCCACAAAATCGCAGACTTGCTCACGTATGCTTTGAAATCCTCTCAAATCCTCGTTTTCCGTGAGGAGCGCATCGAGGCACGCTCCTCAAACAGAAAAATGCGGGAGAAAAGCGAGGCACAAAGCACGGTGAGTGACAGGTTCTCGCCGTAGCGCAAAAGGCAGGTGGCGGAAAGCGAGAACAGGAAAAACACGGAAAGATAGGAGGCGGCAAGCAGCACGCGCCGCCCCGCACGATCGCCGAAAAAGGGCTTGAGCAGGGAATCCAGCACACGTCCGCCGTCAAATCCCTCCACGGGCAGCAGATTGAAAAAGCCGAGCGAGAGCGTTGCGGCAAGTAAGACGCTGAAAAACGACCCGTTTAGGGGGTAAATGAGCGCCGCGAGCAAAAAGCTTGACGCGGGGCCCGCCGCCGCAAGCCACCCTTGTGCCGCATAGGAGGGGAGTGGCCCCGCGGGGAACAGGCGCGCGCCCGGAATGTCCAGCTCCAGAAGTCGCAGCCGCACGCCAAGGGCGCGCGCCGCCAGCAAATGCCCGCACTCGTGCCACGCGGCGGCAAGGAGTGTGGCGGGGAAGAGCATATCTCCTGTGAAAAGCATCACACAAAGCAGCAAAAACGCCCCCGGCGTGATCCGAATTCTCATAGCATCACCTCGCAAAACCATATGCAAGCACAGCTTGTCACGTGCAAAATGTGCAATGGGGCTTGCAAAATTCCATATTTGTGTTACAATGAAAGGGAATAAGACAACGGAGTAGGTTATGACAAAATTTCGCCCGATCGCGCTTTTGCTGGCGCTTCTTTTGCTTCTCGCGCCGGCGGCGGGATGCCGCAAACAAGAGAATAACGACTTGCGCATCACGGTGCTTGACGTGGGGCAAAGTGAGTGTGTTCTGCTTTCCTTGGACGAGCGGCATATGCTGATCGATACGGGGAGCGCCGTTGCACAGGACGCTCTTGTGGGTGAGCTTGCGGCGCGCGGCGTGGATCACTTGGAGCTTCTTTTGGTGACACACCCGCACGAGGACCATTACGGAAATCTGCGCTTGCTGCTTGAAACTCATACCGTCGGCACACTAATTTTGCCAAAGGGAGAGAGCAAGGAGCTGGGCTATCAGATCGCTTGCGACACCGCACAGCGGCTTTGCGTTCCGACCAAAAAGCTGACTGACGGCGATGTGTTTGCTTGGGATGAGCTGCGCTTCGAGGTGCTTTGCGGCGTGCCCGAGGACGTGGAGGGAAACAACGCGAGCAGCGTGCTGCGCGTGCAATTCGGTGCGTGTGTGCTGCTTTTCATGGGAGATGCCGAGGCGAAAGCAGAGAGCGCGCTGCTCGCGCGTGGTATTTCCTTGAAATGTGACTTTTTGAAGGTGGGGCATCACGGCTCCAACACCGCCAGCTCACAGGCGTTTTTGGCGGCGTGTGCGCCGTCCGTTGCCGCCATTTCCTGTGGCAGGGATAACGATTATGGCTTCCCGCACCGTGAGGTGCTGGAGGGGCTTGCCGCGATCGGCGCCGAGGTCTGGCGTACCGATACGATGGGAAGCTTGGATTTTGTGTGCGACGGCACGCGCGTGACCTATATGGAATGAGGTGAGAGAATGCAGAAAAATAACGTTCCCGTGGGGCGCTTTGCGCCCACGCCCAGCGGCAGATTGCACTTGGGCAATCTGATGTGCGCGATGCTCGCGTGGCTGTCGGCGAAGTCGCGCGGCGGCAAATGTGTGCTTCGCATTGAGGATCTGGACGCCGCCCGCTGCCCCTTTATGGGTGAGAACACCAAATATCTGCTTGACGATTTGGACTGGATGGGGATTTCCTTTGACGGGGAGGTACTCTGGCAGTCGCAGCGCAGTGATATATATGAAGGGTATTTTGCAAAGCTGGAGGAGCGGGGGCTGATCTACCCCTGCTATTGCTCGCGCGCCGAGCTGCATGCGGCAAGCGCGCCGCATCTGTCGGACGGCGTGCCGATCTATGACAGAAAATGTCTGCTGCGCGCCGAGCGGGGGGAACTGCCGCCCGCGGGGCGCAAGCCCGCCTTCCGTGTGCGCGTGCCTGACACGGACGTGACGTTCACTGACGTCCTGCAAGGGGCTTACCGCGAAAATCTCGCGCGGGAGTGCTCGGATTTCGTGGTACGACGCTCGGACGGCGTATATGCCTATCAGCTCGCCGTTGTGGTGGACGATGCGCTCTCTGGCGTAAATGAGGTCGTGCGCGGCAACGATCTGCTCTCCAGCACGCCGCGACAGATGTATTTGCAGGAGCTCTGGGGCTTTTCTCACCCCACCTACGTCCATATTCCGCTGCTCACCGACGCCGCGGGACGACGACTTTCTAAGCGTGAGGGGGACGGTTGCATGGAGCGCGTGCGCGAGGTCTACACGGATGCCCGCCCCGTGATCGGCGCGCTGGCAGCGGCCCTCTCGCTGATCCCCTCGCCCGAGAGCATGACGGTAGAGCAGCTTTTGCCGCTTTTTGATTGGAAAAAGATCCCGCGCACAGCCCTGTGCTTGCCGGACGGATTTTAAATTTCGAAAAAAATAAAAAAATTTCGAAAAAGCTATTGACAACGCGTTTGTGTTTGAGTATAATAGTAGCGTTGCCATGCGGATGTGGTGGAATTGGCAGACACGTTAGTCTAAGGAGCTAATGCAGCGATGCATATGGGTTCAAGTCCCATCGTCCGCACCAACAAAGAGGGCAGACACCTGCGGGTGTCTGCCCTCTTTGTTTGCGCGGCGCCAAGGCTTGAACCTCGCCGCCTGCACAAATATCTTTATAGCACATATAAAACGGCGGCAGAGAAGAATGCCGTTTTTGCAAAGCAAAATGGTCGGTGGTGCCGACAAGGCATTCTTCAGACGTCTGCGGCATAGCCGCAGAAAGTGGGGCAAGTCCCATCGTCCGCACCAACAAAAAGGGCGTGCCCAATCGGGCACGCCCTTTTTGTTGTCGCGCGCGGCCTCCTTGCTTTTTTGCAAAGCCCCCGAAAGCCCCTGTGCGTTTCGGGGGCTTTGTTCGATTTTTGTGCAAAAAAGGGGAAATGTCTGTATGAGGCAGAGGAAATATATCATATAATGATCTTGTCGAAATATGTTGAGCAAAGGAGCGAGATCATGGCCGAAAAGAAAACGGGACAGCAGAACAGAAAAACGTGGTTCAAGCTGTTTAAGAAATTGCTTGTGGGCAGATACAAGCGCCCCGAGTTCGTCTATCTTGGCGAAAAATTCTCCACCGGCGGCATCATTCTTTCCAATCACGAGGGCACGGACGCACCGCTGACGCTGGAGCTTTACTGCGACCAGCCCGTTCGCTTCTGGGGTGCTTCTGAGATGAATTCCGGTCTGATCCCGATGTATAAATATCAGACCAAAGTCTACTATCACCAAAGAAAGCATTGGAACATTTGGCTCGCGCGCCTTTTTTGCTTGATCGCAAGCCCGCTGACCAATCTGTTTTATAAGGGTCTGAATCTGATCTCTACATACCGCGATATCCGCTTCACGCGCACGCTGCGCGAGAGCTTGGCGGTTATTCAAAGCGGCGAGAACGTCGTTATTTTCCCCGAGGACGCCACCAAGGGCTATCTTGCTGAGCTGGAGGGCTTTTTCCTTGGCTTTGTGATGCTCGCGGAGCTTTGCCACCGCCGCGGGATCGACGTGCCGATCTACGTGACCTACTTCAAGAAAAAGGATCTTGTCTATATGGTGGACGCCCCCGTGCGCTACTCCGAGCTGATCAAGGACGGTGCCACGCGCGCCGAGATTGCCAAGCGTTTGCTGGATCGCTGCAACGAGCTTGGCAGAATGGATCACACCGCACTTGTGCAGGGTGAGTTTGCCGTGCAGGAGCCGTGCGAAGTGCAGGAGGAAGCACTCCCCGAAAAGCTTGCCATCTAAACCCTTATTGCGAAGCGTGCCGAAGGCGCGCTTCGCTTTTTTTGTGCGAGGGCTTTTCAAACTCTTGTTTTTGTGGTATAATATATTTTAACTATACGTAAAGGGAGTGCCGCTGTGGAGAATTTTGAAAAATGGCCCATGCTGGCAAGCATTCACTCTCCTGCAGATCTCAAAGCGCTTCCCAAAAAGGAGTTGCCACGGCTTGCCGCCGAGCTGCGCGATTATCTGGTGTTTCGCGTGGGGAAAAACGGCGGGCATCTCGCGTCCAATCTCGGTGTGGTGGAGCTGACGCTGGCGCTGCATCGCATTTTCGACGTGCCGCACGACCACGTGATCTTTGACGTGGGGCATCAGAGTTACGTGCACAAGCTGCTGACGGGCAGAAAAGAGCAGTTTGACACGTTGCGCGAGCCGGGCGGGCTTTCCGGCTTCACCAAGCGCGAGGAAAGCGGGTGCGACGCCTTTGGCGCCGGGCACAGCTCCACGGCGCTCTCTGCCGCGCTCGGCATGGCCGAAGCAGATGCTCTCGCGGGGCGGGAGTGCTGGACGGTCGCCGTGGTCGGCGACGGCGCGATGACAGGGGGGCTTGCGCTGGAGGCGCTCAACAATTGCCGTCATAGCGTGCGCCTTGTGATCATTCTCAACGAAAACGAAATGTCGATCTCGGAAAATACGGGGCGGCTTGCAGGGCACTTGTCGCACATTCGCGCCTCGCGTCCCTACGTGACCACCAAGCGGGTGACGTCCTTTGTGCTGCGGCACGTGCC
>JAZRFG010000112.1:0-17889 GCA_045661265.1 Eubacteriales bacterium | reverse complement strand
AAAAGACACCCTATTATAACATACCTGCGACACAAATGCAATCCCTGTGTGAAAAAACGCCGTTGAATTTCGAAAAAAGTGCCCCGACGAAAAGATTTTGACATTTTTTCAAAATTCTATTGATTTTTTTTGCAAGTTGTGATATAATGCCCCTATATGTTGAAAAGTGCGGGTTCCCCGCTTATATTCGTTTATTGGAGGTTTTTATCATGCTCGTTCTGCAATACATTCTGGGTGGCGCTCTGGTGGCGCTTGCGCTGGGTCTGGTTCTGCTTGTGCTTCTTCAGTCCGGTAAGGAAAACAACGGTCTGTCCGGCTCCATCTCCGGTGGCAGCACCGACACCTACTACGGCCAGAACAAGGGCCGCTCCCGCGACAAGATGCTTGCCCGCCTCACCGTGCTGGTTGCCATTCTTTTCGTGGCTGCACTGGTTACGGCTTACGTTCTGTTCGCCCGCTATTGCTGATTAAAAAGGAGCGCGTCGCGCTCCTTTTTTGTTTTTCCAACTTTTTTGCAAGGTTTTTTTGCAAGCCCTCTTTACAAAATCGCTTCAAGCGTGTATAATATGATAATAGAAAGTCTGTGAACGGGAAAAGGCCCACGGGAGCCGTACAGAGAGCGCCGCCTTGGCTGGAAGCGGCGTACGGCAAGCTGGGAGATGTGCACCCGCGAGATGCGTGTGGGAACGGCTTGGCCGCTACTGCGCGACGTGCCCCGCGTTAAGGGAAAGCTGTTGACTGACAGAAAGAGAGGGGGAAGCCCCTGAAGCAGAGTGGAACCGCGGTTTGTGCCGCCTCTGTGCCGAAAGGTACAGGGGTGTTTTTTTATTCTGCAGGGGTAAGATTTTATGAAAAAAGAGCAAAACGTATTAAGCGTTGCCGCCGTTGGCGCCGAGCTTGCGAAGCGCGCGGCGAAGCGCGCCTATAACAAAAGCGCGGAGCTTTTGCAGGAGATCAAATACGACGTGCGGGCGTTCCGCCAGCGCGACCCTGCCGCCACCAGCGACGCGGAGATCCTGTTGCTGTACTCGGGCATGCACGCGCGTCTCGCGCATCGCCTGTCACACGCGTTGTACAAAAAGGGTCACACCTTTTCCGCACGTGCCGTCAGCCAGGGGGCAAAGTTCCTTACCGGCATCGAGATCCACCCCGGCGCCACCATCGGACGCGGGCTTGTGATCGACCACGGCTCCGGCGTGGTGATCGGGGAGACCGCCGAGATCGGCGATAATTGCACCATCTATCAGGGCGTGACGCTGGGCGGCACGGGCAAGGACGTCGGTAAGCGACATCCCACGCTCGGCAACAACGTGCTGGTCGGCTCGGGCGCAAAGATTTTAGGCCCTGTCAAGATTGGTGATAACGTCAAGGTCGCCTCGGGCGCGGTGGTGCTCACCGAGTTGCCGGATCACAGCACCGCGGTGGGCATTCCCGCCAAGGTCGTGCGCGTGGGCGGGCAGCGTGTGGCCGACGAGCTGGACCAGATCCACATTCCCGACCCCGTTCAGCAGGAGCTGAACGCGCTGCGCGCCGAGATCGATGCGCTCCGCGAGAAAATCAATGAAAAGGAAGGAAACAAGCCATGATCTTATATAATTCTGCAACACACAACCGCGAGGAGTTCGTGCCCAACGAGCCCGGCAAGGTCAGCATGTACACCTGCGGCCCCACGGTCTATCACTTCGCACACATCGGCAATCTGCGCACCTATATCATGGAGGATATCCTTGACCGTTATCTGCGCTACTCGGGCTACGAGGTCAAGCGCGTGATGAACATCACCGACGTGGGCCACCTGTCCAGCGACGGCGACACGGGCGAGGACAAGATGCTCAAGGGCGCCAAGCGCGAGAAAAAGAGTGTGATGGAGATTGCCAAGTTCTACACCGACTGCTTCTTCGCGGACGCCGAAAAGCTGAACATCCGCCGTCCCGACGTGGTCGAGCCCGCCACCAACTGCATCGACGAGTTCATCAAGGTCATTGAAAGTTTGATTGAGAAGGGCTTCGCCTACGAGGCGGGTGGTAACATCTATTTCGACACCTCGAAGCTCTCGCAGTACTATATCTTCAACGATTTCACGTCCGAGGATCTTGCTGTCGGCGTGCGAGAGGGCGTGGAGGAGGACGGAAACAAGCGTAACAAGGCGGATTTCGTGCTCTGGTTCACCAAGTCCAAGTTTGACGACCAGGAGCTCAAGTGGGATTCTCCCTGGGGCATCGGTTATCCCGGCTGGCACATCGAGTGCTCCTGCATCAGTATGAAGCACCTCGGCGAGAAGCTGGATATCCACTGCGGCGGTATCGACAACGCCTTCCCCCACCACACCAACGAGATCGCACAAAGCGAGGCGTATGTGGGACACAAGTGGTGCAACTATTGGATGCACGTGCTGCACCTGAACACCGACAGCGGCAAGATGTCCAAATCCAAGGGCGAGTTCCTCACCGTGTCGCTGCTGGAGCAGAAGGGCTACGATCCCATCGTATACCGCTTCTTCTGCCTGCAATCGCACTACCGCCGCTCTCTTGTGTTCTCCTGGGAGAATCTGGACAATGCCGTGGTTGCCTACAACAAGATCATTGCCAAGATCGCGGCGTGGAAGCAGACCGAGGGTGAGGCTGTGGACGAGGCGGCGTTTGCCGAGCTGAAGGCAAAGTTTGTGGCGGGTCTTGACAACGACTTGAACACCTCGCTTGCCATTACCGCCGTGCACAACGTGCTCAAATCCCAGGCGAACACCGCCACCAAGCGCGCCGCGCTTGCCGATTTTGACACCGTGCTGCAGCTGGATCTTTTGAAAAACGCCGATGCATACGCGAAGAAGGAGGCCGAAAAGGCCGCCGCTGCCGCCGTGCGCGTGTACTCCGACGACCCCGAGATCCGTGCGATCGAGGAGGCAATCGATGCCCGCGCCGCCGCAAAGAAGGCGAAGAATTATGCCGAGGCAGACCGCATCCGCGCAGAGCTTTTGGAAAAGGGTATCCTGCTCACTGACACAGCGCAGGGAACGACTTGGGCAAAGGCATAACGCATTTTGCAAAAAAAACGGGGCCCCGTGAGGGCTCCGTTTTTTTCATAATTCGACAAAATCTCTTGCTTTTTCACTTTCGGTGTGGTATAATAATGGTAGTAGCTTCATAGATTGAAGCAAACGAATTTACATAACAGAGGATACTATCATGAAAAAGCTTGCACGTTTTCTTTGCTTTGTGCTGACCGCTGTTCTGCTTTGTGCCACCCTTGCTTCCTGCTCGGGCGGATCTTTCGCCACCGCTGACGAGGCGGTCGCCGCACTCAAGGACGCGGGCTACACGCTGACCGTTGAGAATGCCGAGCACGAGCTGAAGGCCTATGCCCAGCTGGGTGTGGCAGGCGTGACCTGTGTGATCACCGCGCGCGAGGTGGAGGGTGACGAGATCGTTTATCTGTGCTACTTTGCTGATGATGCCGCCGCTACCGCCGCGTTGCAGGCCGTGAAGACCCTGGCTGCCGATGCCAAGGCCGAGCTTGCCGAGGGATTGGAGTGGGTTGAGCCCGCCGTGTCCGGCGCAATGATCTACTTCGGCTCTGCCGGTGCCGTGTCTGACGTTGAATAAGTGAAAAGAGCCACCGCCGCGCGGTGGCTCTTTTTTATGTATTGCACTTTTTGAGAAAAAGTGATATAATGTATAGGGAGCTTTGAGTATTTTGGGATAGGCAAGGCCTCAAATTTTACTTTTGGAGGATATGAAAATGAAAAAGCTTGTACGTATTTTTTCGTTGACGCTCGTTGTTGTGATGATGTGTGCCGCACTTGCTTCCTGCGCATCACCTGCCAAGGATCCCAAGGATGCTGCCGCCGCTTTGAAGGAAAACGGCTATACCGTGACCGTTGAGGGCGAAAAGATGGTCAGCGCGCTTAAGGATGACGAGTTTATCGTGATCAATTACTGCGATGATAAGGATGAGGCCAAGGAAATGTATGAGGAAGCCAAGGACGAGCTTGCGGATGCAGAGGAGGAATTGGCCGAGGCCAGAGAAGAGCTGGAAAAGGCAAAGGAAGAGCTGGAAAAGGTGAAGGATAATGCCATTCAAAAGGGTATTGCAGAGGTCGCCGTAACAGCGGCAGAGAAGATCGTGGAGATGGCTGAAAAATATGTGGACTGTGAGGTTGGACAGAGCGGAACCGTGGTTTGGCTCGGTACCAAGCAGGCCATCAAGGATGCCAAATAATCCAAACGGATATAATCCGCTGCCGCGCGCTTAACCTTTCACACATACAAAAAGCACCCGACGCAAGGTCGGGTGCTTTTTGTATGTAGACGTTTTGTCGGGACCCAGAGGTCGATTAGCAAACGCCAAAGGCGAGCATAGCGCGTGCTACCTTCAGGAAGCCTGCGATGTTGGCGCCTGCCACAAGGTCGTCGCCAAGGCCGTACTCGTGTGCGGCGTCGATGGATGCCTTGAAGATGTTGGACATGATCATGTGAAGCTTTGCGTCCACCTCTTCTGCGGTCCAGTTGTAGCGCATGGAGTTCTGGGACATCTCAAGACCGGAAACCGAAACGCCGCCGGCGTTTACTGCTTTGGAGGGAGCCACGATGACGCCGTTTGCCTTCAGGTAAGCAACTGCCTCGTTGGTGGTGGGCATGTTAGCAACCTCAACGTAGTACTTCAGGCCGTTTGCGACCATAGCTTCTGCCTCGGGCATGCCAACCTCGTTCTGGGTTGCGCAGGGCATCATGATGTCTGCCTTGACGCCCCAGGGCTTCTGCTTGGGGAAGAACTCAACGCCGAACTTGTCAGCGTAATCCTGTACGCGGTTGCGGCAGGAAGCGCGCATTTCCAGCATGAAGTCGATCTTCTCCTCAGTGCCGACACCGTCGGGATCGTAGATGTAGCCATCGGGACCGGAGATGGTCACCACCTTGCCGCCCAGCTCGTTGATCTTCTTCACAGCGCCCCAAGCCACGTTACCGAAGCCGGACACAGCAAAGGTCTTGCCCTTGATGTCGTCGCCGAAGTAGTGGAGCATATCCACGGTGTAGTAAACTGCGCCGAAGCCGGTTGCCTCGGGACGAAGGATCGAGCCGCCGTAGGGCATGCCCTTGCCGGTCAGCACGCCGGTGAACTCGTCGCGCAGACGCTTGTACTGGCCGAAGAGGTAGCCGATCTCGCGTGCACCCACACCGATGTCGCCTGCGGGAACGTCGGTGTTGGGGCCGATGTACTTCTGAAGCTCGGTCATAAAGGACTGGCAGAAGCGCATCACCTCAGCGTCAGACTTGCCCTGGGGATCGAAGTCAGAGCCGCCCTTGCCGCCGCCCATGGGCAGGGAGGTGAGGGAGTTCTTGAAGGTCTGCTCGAAGCCAAGGAACTTCATGATGCTCTCGTTTACCGTGGGGTGGAAGCGCAGACCGCCCTTGTAGGGGCCGATGGCGCTGTTGAACTGTACGCGGAAGCCGCGGTTGACCTGGGTCTTGCCCTGATCGTCCACCCACGGCACGCGGAACTTGATCACGCGCTCGGGCTCAACCATCATGTCGATGATGCCCTTTTCGATGAACTCGGGGCTCTTTTCCACTACGGGCTCAAGGGACTCAAGGACCTCAGCCACGGTCTGATGGAACTCGGTCTCGCCGGGATTACGCTTTTTCACGTTTTCCAGAACTTGTGCAAGATATGCATTCTTGATCATGTTAATTTCCTCCGAAAATAATGATTGCATAGATAAAACTAATACTCTTACATTATATCATAACAATTTCTTCCGTGTCAATAGCGTTGCGCAAGAAAATGCGCGCAAAATTGCAAAATATGCGCCGTTTTTACGCCTTTTGACAGACTTTTTCACGCTTTCTGCGAGAAGGGGTTCGAAAAACGGCAAAATTGGGTGGGTATAATCCGTGCGCCGCGCGCATAAGGTGTAATGAAATTTTGCGGGAAAAGAGGCAAAGGCGATGAAACGAAACAAGCAAAAATGGTGGCGCGCAAGTGTCTGCGCGGGACTTGCGGTGATCCTGGCGGGCGCGGCGTTTTTTATCTTTGGTGAGAGGACGGCAAGCTCGCTGGTGATCAGCGCGGGAATGCAGCACCTGGCGGACGGCACGTATCTGGCGGCCAGCAGTAAGGCAGGGGAGGAGATCTCTTTTGACGCGGCGTTTTTTGACAATGCCGTGCGGGGCGAGCAAGTCAGCGCCATCACCGTGACGGCCTTGCCCGACCTCACGGCGGGCGAGCTGTTGCTCGGGCAGGGTGAGGTCAGCGTGGGGCAGCGAATCGACCGCGAAAATCTCTCCTATTTGCGCTATATCCCCTCAAACGGTGCGAAAAACGCCGACTTTTGCTTCGTACCGCAGACCGAGGACGGCGCGCTTTGCTACGAACTGAAATGTCACCTGATGCAATACGAGGGGGTGAACTGCTGCCCTGCCGCCACGGGGAGCGTGACGGCCGTTTCCACACACGCCTCGCTCGGCGTTTCGGGGACGCTTTCCGCCGAGGACGCCGATGGAGACGCGCTGGTGTTTGAGGTGCTGGAGTACCCCGCCAACGGCACGCTGACGATCGATGCCGAAACGGGGGATTTCCTCTACCGTCCCGTGGGGGATTTCCATGGTGAGGACAGCTTTTCGTGGCGCGTGCAGGACGTATATGGCGCGTACAGTGCGTCCGCGCGTGTGGAGATCACGGTGCGCGAGCTTGCCACGGGGTATCTGTTCTCGGATATCGAGGACGACCGCATTCACTCCGCCGCGCTCCTCGTGGGCGAGCGAGGGCTGATGAGCGGCGAGAGAATGGGCGGCAAGCACTATTTCCACCCCGAGCGGGCGCTCTCTCGCGGGGCGTTTGTGGCGATCCTGCTGGAGGCCGCCGAGATCAAGGCCCCCGATGCCGAGGACACGGGCTTTACCGATAACGAGGATATTCCGCGCGGTATGCGGGGGGCGGTCAAATATGCAAAAGAGCAGGGTTGGCTTGGAAAGGACACGGTGTTCCGCCCCCACGATGCGATCACGCGTGCCGAGGCCGCCGCGATCGCCGCAAGAGTGCTGGGCCTTTCCGCACCGGGTTACGGTGACGCGGTCAAGGATCACGCGGGGATCCCCGTGGATGTGGTGGACGCACTTTACTCGGCATACGAGGGTGGATATCTGACAACCTCGGCGGACGGCACGCTTTCCCATGCGGCGGCGCTTACACGCGCAGACGCGGCGCTGTTTTTTGCCCGCGTGATAGAGAAAAAGTAAGAAAAAAGGAGCGCGGCATAACGCCGCGCTCTTTTGATTTTATTTTGGTGAATATCTTGATTTTTTGCTCGCGCGGTGTTATAATAATTTCAGAGAATGACAGGAGGTGGGGAAATGAGCTCAGACAGTAGTATATGTCATAGTATCATTACATACGAAAAAGGCGTTTTCTCACACCGTATGGGCACTTTTTTTCGAAATTCCGCCCCTTTATAAGAGAAGCTCCTTTTTCAAAGAAAGGAGCTTTTTTGATGGATCATGAAGCATTGGATCTCGAGGCCGTTGAGAGAAAGGATTACCGCGCGGCGGTACTGGAGATCGTAAAGGAAAGTCCCACGCCCGGTGCGATGCGCGAGGCGTTGGAAAAATATCACGATAACGATATTGCAAGCGTGCTCGAGGAGCTGACGCGCGAGGAGCGCGAGCAGCTGCTGCAGGCCGTGGGTGCCGAGGCGATGTCTGACATCGTGTCCTATCTGGACGATGCGGGCGAGTACCTTTCCGAGCTGGATGCGGATGCCGCCGCAGACATCATCGAGCAGATGGACGCCGACGAGGCACTGGAGGCGCTGGAGGACCTGGACGGCAAGACCCGAGCCGAGGTGCTGGAGCTGATTGAGGACGAGCAGGTGCGCGAGGAGATCGCTCTTCTGGATTCCTATGACGAGGACGAGTTTGGTAGCTATATGAGCACCAACTTTATCGAGATCCCGCACACGGCAAGCGTGAAGACAGCAATGCGCGCGCTGGTCGAGCAGGCCGCACAAAACGATAACATACACACGCTGTTTGTGACCGACACGGATGGCAGCTTTTACGGTGCGATCGACCTCACCGCCCTGATCGTGGCAAGAAGCGAGCAGGCGTTGGAGGAGCTGATCTGCACGACCTTCCCCTTCGTGCTGGATACGGACAGTGTTTCGGACAATATCGAGCGCGTGCGCGGATATTCTGAGAATCTGATCCCTGTGCTTCGCGCGCAGGATCGCACCCTGCTTGGCGTGATCACCGCTACGGACGTGACGGAGATCGTGGACGAGCAGCTGGCAGACGACTATGCCAAGCTGGCCGCTCTTGGCGGCGAGGACGAGCCGGACGAGCCGCTTTGGAAAAGCATGAAAAAGCGCGTGCCGTGGCTGGTTATTTTGCTTTTCATGGGACTTGGCGTGTCGGCCGTGGTCGGACTTTTCGAGGGCGTTGTGGCGCAGCTGCCGATGATCGTGGCGTTCCAGTCGCTGATCCTTGGTATGGCGGGCAACGTGGGCACGCAATCGCTGGCGGTCACCGTGCGCGCGATCGGCAACGAGGAGGAATTCCGCTTTGGGCAACAGCTGGGGACCATTTGGCGTGAGGTGCGCGTGGCACTGCTCAACGGTGTGGTGCTGGGCGCGGTGTCCTTCCTGATCGTGGGCGTGTATCTGGGCTTGATCGGGGACTATGCCCTCAGCTTTACGCTTGCGGCGTCGGGGTGCGTGGGCAGCGCGATGTGCTTTGCGATGACGGTGTCCGGCTTTACGGGCGCGGCGATCCCCATTACGCTTTACCGACTGGGCGTGGACCCGGCCGTGGCATCGGGACCGCTGATCACCACCGTGAACGATCTGGTGGCGGTCATCAGCTATTACGGCCTTGCCTTTGGCCTGCTGCTTGGCTTTGTTGCATAAGAAAAAGCACCCGTTCGGGTGCTTTTTTCTTATGCAGTGGGTCAGTTGCTCCATTCGGCGGGGCAGGTGCGGTTTTGTTTGAACCAATCCCATTCCTTGAGTATGCGGCTGTCGTTGCTGCAAACGACCGTGAGGCCGTTTTTGTCGGTCAGCACTGTGATGTTGCCGTTCATCGACTGGAACAGACCCTTTTCGTTGTCCGTGCAAAGCGTGGTTACGTAGACCTTGTCGGTATAAGGTGCCACGCGGGTGACAAACTCCTGTGTGGGGAACTGATTTTCGTTCGCCTTGGTGTACTCGTCGCTACCGGCACAGCAGCACACGCAGACCACGTCGGGCTGGATCACGGAAAGCAGCGCGTCCGAGCTGGAGGTGCCGGAGCCGTGGTGGCCCGCCTTATACAGATCCACCTTGGGCAACGTGCCCTCGTTCATCTGTACCAGCTTCTCCTCGCCCTTTTCCTCAAGGTCACCTGTGAACAGGTAATTGTACTCGCCGTAGGTGAACAGTGTGCATACGGAATAATCGTTTTCCGAATGTGCTTCATTATAATAATAGTAACTGTCCAGAACCGTCATTGTGGCGCCGGAGCCAAGGTCAAACGCGCCCGCGGTCTTTTGCAGCTCCACACACTCGGCGGCGGTGTAGTGCTTGGCGCCCGCGGCGATCTCCGCGTCGCGCTCGTCCAGATAGCGGCCATACATATTCGAGCTGCCCTTGTCCTCCTGGTTGGTGCGGGAAAAGTCGATGATGGTGCCTACCTCAAACAGGTCGAACAAGCTCCCGTCCTGCTTGGTGAAGCCCGCGTAATGGTCCTGATGTGCGTGGGTGACGATCACGTATTCCAGCTTGTTGTCCTCGCCCACATAGTCGTCGATGTAATCTGCGATGGTCTCGATGCTCGAGGTCTTGGAGCCTGCGTCGATGAGGATATCCACCTCGCCGATCTTGATGTAGGTGCAGTCGCCCGTGTACTTGTTTCCAAGCTCAAGAAAGTGGATTTGCATCTCGCCCTCGACCAGCATCTTGGGAGGAACGTCGCTTTTGAAGGTTGCCGCGTGATAGGCGGCCGCACCCAGCACGCCGAGAACGGCGCCCGTGATCAGAGTGGTGATGCACAGGAATATCGTCAGCGCCCTGGAAAATTTCTTTTTTCTCTTAGCCATTTCTGCCGTCCTCCTCTGCTGCGTCTACGGTGAAGGTGCGGATGCGACAGATCTTCTCGCCGCCAAGCTTTCCGCCGAACTTCAGGTTTTCCACCGTGTAGGTGAGCGTGTAAACACCCTCCTCGGCGGGAATGACGTAATTGCCGTTGGCGTCTCTTGTGATGCCGTTGCTGGCCTCGACCTTGACCTTGCTCTCGCAGCTCAGACCAAACGCCACTGCCTCCACGCCTTGCTCCTCATACACGAAAGCGGTGCCCGCATCAATCGAGAACTGGGTATCTCCCTTGAGCACGAAGCGGTCGTTTTTTGAGAAAAAGGTGCAGGCAAGCACGCCAAGTCCCACGCCGATCAGCAAAAATAACACCGCCAAAAACTTGGTCAGCGGGTGCAGCTTTTTCACTTTTTGCTTGGCAGTACGCTTGGCACGGCGTTCGCCCTTTTCCAGCATCTCGTCCAAGAAGCTATCCTGTTTCTTTGCCATATGCGATCTCCTTTTGTGTGTTTTCTATGCTTCTATTATAAAGTATATTTTTCCGCCCGTCAAGCCGATATTTGTCGTTTTGACAAAAATATGCCCCGGCGGTACCCTTTGGGTACCGCCGGGGCATATTTCGCTTGTTAGTATTAGAGAAGATCCTCAAAGCGGCCCAGCTTTTTTGTGCGGACACGCACGGTGCCAAGCGTGTTCCAGATGCCTTCGGCGCTGTGCAGGATCAGCACAACGGGGACAAAGATGTGCACCTGCACCTGGGGCTTCATCATCATCAGCGCCACGGAAAAGGCAACCAGCAACGAGGCGGAGATCAAAAGTCCGAACCAGTGCTTCATACCGAACGCCTTGGCGTCAAAGGCGGTCTGTAGCTTTAAGAGCGAGTCGATCAGCACGTAAACCCCGATGGTGTAGGGAAGCACGATCTGAATGTTGTCGGGGCTGAGGATACACAGCACGCCGAACACGGCGCAAAAGCCGCCAAGCCCCAGATCGTATTGGAACGCCAGGCGGTAAAGGTCGTTGGAAAAGTAGCCAAGCACGCGGGCGATGCCAAGCACGATGAAGCAGCCGCCGATGAGATAGCGGGTAATGGTGCTGGCAACCTCTGGCCAGGCAAGCAAAAAGATGCCCGCAAGGCCGAAAAGAAAGGAGGTGGCCACGTGGATCACGCGAGCCTGTTTTACAATATCGAGCTTTTTCATGTCATTTTATCCTTTCTCGTGTTCGGTCAATTTTCGCAATTTGTCTGATTTTGTCGCGGCGGCAGGGAAAGCAGATGCGAAAGCTCCCCCTCAATATCGTCGGAAAGCTGCTCTCCGCGCAGCATGCAAAGTCCAAGCCCTATGAGGCCGTGGCGCAGGAAGCGCAGAAAGATCTCAGAGGGACAAAAGCCGTATTTTTTTGAGATCAGCGAGGACATCACCGGCTCAAATCGCTCACCGAAATAACGGTCAAGCCCCTCAAAGCCAAGCGAGAAGGCAAGCGTTTTCGCCGCGCGGCGGTGCGCGGTGGAAAATCTCTCCAAAATTTGATAAAGTGCCGAAACGGTATCAAAAATCTCGCCGTTCTGCGGCAGTTTTTTGATCAGAAGATCACAGTATTCCTCCAGCACGGCATAGATGTCCTGGAAGTAATAATAGAAGGTGTTTCGGTTGATGCCGCAGTCGTCCACAATGTCGCGAACGGTGATCTTGTCCAGCGGCTTTTTTTCCAGCAGGTGCAAAAAAGAGTCCATGATCGCTTTTTTGGTAAAGGACGGCACGTTCTCTTTCCCCCTTTCAAGTACGGTGATTATCATTAGTATAACAAATAAAGCAAAAAATTGCAAGGGTGAATATGATGCAATTGCAAGGGAAGTGTGTGAAAAAAACATTTGCATCTTTTCGATAAATGTGGTATAATGTAGACACTAATCTTGAGGGGGACACTATGAAACATATTTTCGTTTACAATCCCGCGGCAGGCCGCAACTCCGAGGCAGCGATCGACGCCCTGAAGGAAAGCTTGAAGCGCTATGACGGCAAGATTGAGTATGAGTTTTATTACACCACCGCACAGCGCGATGCGGTCGACTACGTCAAGGCACGCTGTCAGGCGGAGCCCGACGAGCAGTTGCGCTTTTATGCATGCGGCGGCGACGGCACCGCCAACGAGGTGTTGCACGGTGTGGTGGGGCAGCCCAATGCCTCGATGACCGTTTTCCCTTGCGGCAGTGGTAACGACTTCGTGAAGTACTACGGCGGCTCCGAGGTCTTCCTTGACGTGGATGCTCTCATCGCGGCCGAAGAGCAGGCGATCGACGTGATGCGCATCGACGATTACTATTCGCTCAACGTCACCAACTTCGGCTTTGATACAGAGGTGGCAAAGACGATGATCGCCGTCAAGCACAAGAAGCTGATCGGCGGCAAGCGTGCCTATACCACGGGTATCGTGAAGGCGCTGATCACCGCCATGAAGAACAAGTGTACCGTTTCTGTGGACGGCGAGCCGCTCAACGACGGCAAGATGCTGCTTTGCACCGTCTCTAACGGCAAGTACGTGGGTGGCGCTTTCTGCTGCGCACCCCGTTCGGATAACACCGACGGACTGCTGGAGATTTGTTTGGTTAAGCCCATCTCCCGCTTCACCTTTATCAAGCTGCTCTCTCCCTACAAGAAGGGCGAGTATCTGGACGATCCCAAGTTCAAAAAGCACATCGTTTATCGCCGCGGCAAGTCCGTGCACGTGCAGGCGCCCGAGGGCTTCGCGTTCTCGCTGGACGGTGAGATCGTATACAAGAACGATTTCACCATTGAGATCTGCCCCGCTGCCGTTCGCTTTGCCGTACCCGCAGCCAAGGCACAGGAAGCTGCTGCTAAGGCCGAGCCGGAGCTTGCAACGGTATAAGATTTTTAAAAGAAAACAGAGCGCCCAAGTGGGCGCTCTGTTTTTGCTTGGAGAAGGGGATTACGGGTGCCCGATATTTTCAACCCGCGTCGCGGGTTGAAAAGCAAAGCCCGTCTTGGCGGCTAAACACCGCCATTTGTTGCACAAAACCGACGGACTTGCCTCATTTCGGCTTTCGCCGAAATAAACGCTGCCTTTGGCAGCTCCCAGCGGGTTCTCGCACCCGTAATTCCGCGAAAATGCAGAAAAAGGCACCCGAATGGGGATTACGGGGCTCGCTCATTTCGGCTTTCGCCGAAATAAACGCTGCCTTTGGCAGCTCCCAGCGGGTTCTCGCACCCGTAATTCCGCGAAAATGCAGAAAAAGGCACCCGAATGGGTGCCTTTTTCTGCATTTTGGAGCGGATTACGGGGCTCGAACCCGCCACCTCGACCTTGGCAAGGTCGCGCTCTACCAAATGAGCTAAATCCGCGAAAATGGTGCCTCCGGTCGGAATCGAACCAACGACACGGGGATTTTCAGTCCCCTGCTCTACCAACTGAGCTACAGAGGCAAATACTGGCGACCCGGATGGGACTCGAACCCACGACCTCTAGCGTGACAGGCTAGCGTTCTAACCAACTGAACTACCGGGCCAAGGTCATCGCGCGAAGTGTGTTCCATCCGGCGACCAGTATATTATAGCACAAGGGAATGTGCTTGTCAATACCTTTTTTTGCAAAAAATCAAGTTTTTTAAAAAAGTTTTTCCAGGTGCTCGGGCGTGAAACAATAGCTGTTGCCGCAGAAGTGGCAGGAGATCGTCAGTTCCTCGGGCTTGCCCTCGGCGAGCTGCTCGTCCAGCATACGGCGAAGCTCCGCCTTTCCCACGGAATGAAGCGCCGCCGCCATTCTCTCACGCGAGCAGGTGCACTGATAGTCCACGTCGATCTCGTCGAACAGATCATACTCGATGCCGTCCAGAGCGATCGCCGCGATCTCCTCGTTGGAAAGCCCCTTTTCAAACTGCTTGGAAATGTTGGTGAGCGATGCCGCGTTCTTTTCCAACTGATCCACCACGGCGGGGTCGGCAAAGGGAAGCAGCTGTACCATCACGCCGCCCGCGGCAAGGCAGGAAAGATCCTTGTCCACCAAGACACCAAGGGCGCAGAGCGTGGGGATCTGCTCGCTCGTAGCAAAATAGGACGCGATGTCCTCGGCGATCTCACCGCTCACCAGCGGAATGGTGCCGTTGGTCGGCTCCTGACCGCCCATATCCTTGAGCACGGTCAGCGTGCCCCGGCCGATGGCGGCGCCCACGTCCAGCTTGCCGTTTGGCTTGAGGGGCACGTCGGCGGTGGGATTTTGCACGTAGCCGCGCACGTTTCCCATATAATCCGAGGCGGCGATCAGCTTGCCCAAGGGGCCGTCACCTGTCACGGAGATCGACATACGGTCCTCTTTTTCCCCCATCATACAGCCCATCAGCGAGCAAGCCGTCAGCAGACGGCCGAGTGCGGCGGTCGCCACGGAAGAGGTCTTGTGAATACGGATCGCCTCATTGACGATAGGGCGGGAATTGATCACGATGATGCGTGCGCTTCCGTCGCGCGTCATACCGCGCAGAATGGTTGCCTGTTCCATAAATGCTCCTTACTTTTTACATCTTGCCGCCACGTACCAGCGCTCGGTCTTGGCATCGGGGGCGTCAAAATCATAATTTTTAAAAAATGCAATATCGGAAAATCCAGCGCGCGAGAGCGCCTCGCTCAACTGCGCCATCGAGTAGCAGCGCTCGGTGTGCTCCTCGTCCTCGCGGGTGTATCTGCCGTCCCGCCCCTCGGTGAATACCGAGAGATAGAAGCGGCACAGTCCGCTTTGTTCGTCATAGTCGTTCTGCCAGGCGCAAAGTGAGGTGTCGTCCTCCAGCACGTAGGCGTTATCCCCATAAACGGTATTGAATTTATAGGGCGTGTTGACATCGA
This sequence comes from Eubacteriales bacterium, assembly GCA_045661265.1. Taxonomy (GTDB): domain Bacteria; phylum Bacillota; class Clostridia; order Oscillospirales; family CAG-272; genus Firm-07. The sequence goes on along the minus strand of JAZRFG010000112.1, from coordinate 2,982 downwards.
AGAGAAAAAGTCCGTCGGGGTCGAGATAGTTGTGAACCAAAGCGAAGCACCGGTCAAGGTCACCGTCCTCCACGAGGTAGTTCACGCAATCCAGCGTGCTGACCACGGCGCCCACCGTGCCGTAAAGCTCGAAGTCGCGCATATCCTGCTGCAAAAATAAGATCCCGCTTTTGCCCTCGGCGTACATTCTCTCATAGGCGCGGGAGAGCATCTGCTCGCTGCCGTCCACGCCGATCATATCGTAGCCGCGCGCGGCAAGCGCCAGCGTCATCGCTCCCGTGCCGCAGCCAAGGTCAAGCACAAGCGAGGGGGAGAGCGCATATCGCTCACAGCACGCCGAGAAAAACGCGGCGTAATCGTCGTAATTCGGTTTTTCGCCCAGTCGGTCATAGACCGCCGCCAGCGCCTCGTAAGCTTTCATATTCGCTCCCCCTTTTTTAATATCCTTTATATTTTACTCTATTTTTAAGATAAAGTAAAGTGGTTTGCACAAATTTGGCCAAAAAGTCGGTCAACGTCCCCCGCCCCCATCACCAGCACCGTATCGGCGGGAGCAATCTCGCCCGAGAGCGCGTGCGCGATCTCGGCAAAGCCGCCCACATATGCCGCGTGCGCGCCGATATGCTCGGCGAGCAGTGCGGCGCTCATGCCGAGCGTGTCGCGTTCTCTTGCGGGATAGATGTCTGCCACGATCACGCGATCGGCGGCGCGAAGCGAGTTGCAAAGCTCCTCGAAGAACGCCTTGGTGCGCGTGTAGGTGTGTGGCTGAAAAACGGCGAAAACGCGCCCCGTTTGTGGGGTAATTTGCCTTGCCGTGTGAATGCTGGCGCGGATCTCGACGGGGTGGTGAGCATAGTCGTCAAAAAAGCGAGCTCCGCGGAAAAGTCCGCGGTACTGCATGCGCCGCGCGGCACCCCGAAAGGCGGAAAGTGCCGCCGTGATCACGGCGGGCGGGAGCCCCGCGTCCCAGGCACAAAGCGCCGCCGCCAGTGCGTTTTTCACGTTGTGCTCGCCCGGCACCGAGAGCGTCACCTCGCCCGCGTCCTTGGCGTCCAGAATCAGCGAAAACACGCCCCGTCCCGCTACATATTCTAAATTTTGCGTGTGCGCGTCCCCCGCGTACAACCCGAACGTGCGCGTGTGCGGGTGCGCGCGCATCATTTCCTCGTTCTGTGTTTCGCAGACCAGCGTTTGCGCGTGTTTTGCAAACGCGGCAAACGAGCGCCGAAGCGAGCGCTCGTCGGGGAAGAAATCCGCGTGGTCGAAATCCGTGTTCAGCACCACCGCCGTGTCGGGGGAAAGGCACAGAAAGGAGTTGCCGTACTCGCACGCCTCAAAAATGCAATCCGCGCCCTTGCCGAAGTGCGCCGCGTGCCCGTCCGGCAACAGCGCGCCGCAGAAAACGGTGGGGTCCCGCCCCGCCGCCGTGAAGATCGCGTCCAGCATTGCGGTGACGGTGCTTTTGCCGTGGCTGCCCGCCACGCCGATGCGATTTTGGTAGGTGGCACTCAGCGCGCCGAGAAGATCCGCGCGGGAAAGCACGGGCAGCCCCAGATGCACGGCCGCCAGATATTCGGGGTCGTCCTCGCCGATCGCAAGCGTGTAGATCACCGCGTCATACTCCGCCGCGCACGCGGGGTGGTGCCCGATATACACGCTCACGCCCGCCTCGCGCAGCTGCTTTATACCCTCGTGTGCCGCGGTGTCCGAGCCCGCCACCTCAAAGCCCCGCGCGCGGCAATAAAGCGCGAGCGAGCGCATATGCACGCCCCCGATGCCGATGAACCACAGCTTTCGCGCGCCTTGCAGCAGCGCATTCACGCCCGCCGTGCCTAAAAATGTATTTGGAAGGGACATTTTGCTCTCCTTTGGTGAAAATGGTCAAAAACTGACGATAAAATTCCCTAATTTTCACAAAATAGTCACAAAACAATGGAATAGCTGCCATAAATGCATTTTATACTATAACCACAGACTTGAAAAACGGAGGCAAATTATGCAAATCACAGACATCAAAATTCGCAAGCTTTTTGACGAGGGCCCTATGAAAGCCGTGGTTTCGGTCACTTTTGACAGTCAGCTGGCCGTGCATGACATCAAGGTGATCTACGCGCGTGATCGCTATTTCATCGTGATGCCCAGCCGCAAAAACCCCGACGACACCTACCGCGATATCGTGCACCCCATCAACGCGCAGTTCCGTGCCACGCTGGAGAGCGCCGTGATCAAGGCGTTTGAGGAGGCGCTGGAGGTGGCGCGCCTGGAGAGCGAGAGTAACGCTCTGGAGGAGAGCGAGCCACAGGTCGCCCCCGTACTGTAACAGTATATGTGAGGATCCTTGCCACGGTTCCGCCGTGTGCCACGTAAATTTACTGGCGCCGATTCGGCCCGTAAATTTTTTTTTAATTTTTCCAAAAAACCTATTGACAACCCATACTATGCGTGGTATAGTATTATGTGAAAGGGGGTATCGAGATGGATATCCAATTAAAGCGCGGACTTTTGGAAATTTGCGTGCTGGCTGCCATCAAAAACGAGGAATCCTACGGCTATCGGATCATCAAGGACGTGGCGCCGTTCGTCGAGATCTCGGAATCCACACTCTATCCGATCCTGCGCCGCCTGGAGGCGGGCGAGCTGCTCACCGTGCGCTCCGCCGAGCACAACGGGCGCCTTAGAAAGTATTATCGGATCACCGAAGCGGGGCGCGAGCGCCTTGCGGATTTTGCCCGCGAGTGGGGCGAGATGATGGCGATCTATCAATTTGTGATGAAGGAGGGAAAAGCGGATGAACAAGAATGAATTTTTGCAGGAGCTTGCGATCGACCTTGTCGGCTTGCCGCAAGAGGATAGTGAGCGCTGGCTGGAATATTATGCCGAGATGCTGAGCGATCGCATCGAGGACGGCATGAGCGAGGAGCAGGCGGTAGCGGATCTTGGCGATCCCAAAGAGATCGTGCGCCAGATCCTTTCGCAAACGCC
>JAZRFG010000111.1:0-4656 GCA_045661265.1 Eubacteriales bacterium | reverse complement strand
AGTAATAAAGCTGTCCCGCGTTGGCGATCTCATACACACCGTCGCTGTTCAGCACGGGGGGCTCGCAGCCACCACAGTTCTCTACGGAGCAAAAGCCGTTTTTCTCGGTTTCCACATGGTCGCAGGAAAGCGCCGCATCTGTGGGCAAGCAAAGCGCACCCGCAAACGACACCACAAGCACCGCCACCAAAAGCAGCGCCGCGGCGCGGTGTAAACGTTCAGATCTCAAAAAAGTCATACCGTCCTCCCAACAAGCATCATAGCCATTCGTTGCCTTTCAGTATAACATATCACGCGCGGATTGTCAACCGCACTGTAAAGAAAAATATTGCCACTCCTTAAAGGAGTGGCAATATTTCAGTTCTGTGATGGTGAGACGGTGTACTCGTGCAGCAGCCGCAGCAGCCCCTCGTCGGGGCACAGCAGCACCTCGCACGCGCCCTCTTGCGGGGAAAGCGAAAGCACCGTTGCCCGCTGCGGGCGCAGATCCTGCGCGAAATTGTGGCGCCGGCACCCCTTGGGCGGGCGCGCGTTCTTTTTGCCAAGCGGCGTGATGGCGGTGATCTGCGCCATACCGACGCAAAAGACCATCTGCATTCTGGCGCCGCCGCGCCACACGAAGATCTCCAGCTGCGCCGTGCCGTCCTCCTGCACGTGCAGTCGGGACAGATAACGCGAGGCCATATAGCGGGCGATCAGCTGAATGGCGGGCAGGACGAAGCAAAGCCCCAGCACCTGATAAAGGATCGCGTGCTCCATCACCCCGCCCAGCACAAAGCTGACACCGGCACAGGCGAAAAGCGCCACGCACAAAAGCTGGGCGCCATAGTTCTGTCGCACGGGACGGCAATCGTAATTCATCGCATTTACCCCCATAACGGGTGGAAAAATCCACTTATTCCGTCAGGATCTTCCTTTCCTTATTTGAAAGCGTGCGCTCGGTGGTGGCACTGTCGCGGTGGTACAGGCGAAGCGTGCCGCAGCTCTCCTCGCGCGCCCCCTCGCCATAGCACATATCCAGATAGATCACCACAGTGTCAGCGTCCAACTCCACCCCGTCAAAGGTGTAGCGCAAAAAGGTATAAAGCGAGTTGGTGGTGATCTCACACTTGCTTGGCGTAAGTATGTGCTCCTCGGTCAGAATATCGTTCTCGTTTGCCTTGACGTAATCGTCGGGCGTCACGTCCACGTACTGCGAAAGCTTGAGGGAAAAGACCTCCTCGCCGCGCGGGGGGACGCTCTCAAGCTCCAGCTCCTCGGCCAGGCGCTCCAGCGTGCTGTTGTTGTAAAACAGCAGCAGCTGCACCTGATCCGCTTCCTTGAAAAAGTAGCAATAGTCCAGATTGAAATAGGCGTAATTGTCCTCGCCCTCGGTATACTTGACCTGATCCTCCTGCAAAAGCACGGTCAGCTCCCCGTGCTCGGCAAGCGCCGCGCAAAGGCGATCGTTGGCAGAGATCTCGTCAAAGCCGTCGGGCGGATTTTGCGAAAAGATCACGCGCCAGAGCATCATGCCGCACACCGCGAAGATGAGCAGCGCGAACAAAAGGCGCAGGACGTGCCCCGCGATCCAGAGCGCATAGCTTGATTTCGGTCTTCCCATGGTTACATTCCTTTCTCGGGGGCGTCCTTGGCGCCCGCTTGCATCGCGCTGAGGGCGCGAAGGCGTGCCATCACATCGTTTTCGCCGCGCCCGAAATAATCGTGCAGCGTCTTGTATTCTGCATAAAGTCGATCATAGACCCTGTGCTCGTCGGCGCGGGGCAGATAGACGCGATCGACCTCGGCGCGCATTGCGGCGATCGCGCTTTGCATATCGGCATACACGCCCGCGGCCACCGCCGCGCCGATCGCAACGCCGCGCGCGGGGGCTTGTGCCGTAGCCGTCACGGAGATCTCTCGTCCCAGCACGTCTGCATAAAGCTGCATCGTGAACGGATCCTTGCGCGCGATGCCGCCCGTGGCGAAAAGCCGACGGATCGCAAGCCCGTGTCGCTCAAAGTTCTCGATAATGTTGCGCGCGCCAAAGGCGGTCGCCTCCACAAGGGCGCGCAAAAGATCCTCGGGGGCGGTAGCAAGCGTCAGCCCCACGAAGCACCCCGATAGGGCGGAGTTGATGAGGATACTGCGATTGCCGTTGAACCAGTTAAGTGCCAGCACGCCACTCTCGCCCGCGCGCTTTTGGGCTGCCTTTTCCAGCAGCAGCGGCAGCATACCGATGCCGCGCTCCGCGGCCTCGCGCACGTAGGCGGGCGAGGTCAGATTCTCGGCGGCATAGGCGAAATGATCGCCCAGCGAGCAAAGCCCGGACTCATAGCCACAGGTACCCGGCAGTATGCCGTCCTTTACGCTACCGCAGATGCCGGGGACGGCAAGCGCCTCACGGCCGATCGCCATAAAGCAACCAGAGGTGCCCAGCACCGCGAACATATCGCCGTGCTCGCCCATTCCAAGCGCGCCTGCCGCGCTGTGCGCGTCCGGCACGGGAACGGCGACGGGCGTGCCCGCACAAAGTCCCAGCTTCGCGGCATAGTCCGCGTTCAGATATCCTGCCACGCCCCCCTGCTTTTTCAAGGGACCGCGCAGCTTCGGGAAAAGCGTTTCGCTCCACGCGGGATAGGCGCTGTCCAGATACGCGGCGCTCGGGTATCCCGCTTGTTCGTCATATTGTGTTTTATAGGCGGCGAAATGATAGCTTCGCACGTCGGTACCCGTGATGCTTTGCACCACGAAATCGCCCCCCTCAAGGAAGCGATCCGCCGCCGCGTAAACGGCGGGGGCCTCGGCCATCACCTCGGCGATCTTGGGCAGCGTCCACTGGTCGTCCATCTTCCCGCCGTAGTGCGAAAGGAAGCGCTCACCGCGCGCCCTTGCGACCTCGGTGAGATGCTCGGCATAGGGCTTGGCCGCGTGATGCTTCCACAAAAGCGCATAGGCAAGCGGCTCGCGCTCAAACGCGGGCAATAAGCAAAGTGGCGTACCGTGCTCGTCCACGGGCAAAAGCGTACAGCTGGTGAAATCCACGCCAATGCCCACGATCTCGCTCGCACACACGCCCGCCTCGCGCAGCGCGGTGGGAATGACGTGCGAGAGCACGGTGAGATAGTCTGTGGGGTGTTGCAGGGCGTAGCTTGGGGGCAGGGGTGTTCCCGTCGTGCAAAGCACGCGATCCATCACGCCATGCGGATAATCCATCGCGGCACAGGCAAGCTCGCGCCCATTTGCGGTGTCCACCACCAGCGCGCGCGCCGAAAGCGTACCGAAATCCACGCCAATCGTGTATTTTGCCATCAGTTGTTCCCCCTTTTTTATATCTGCGATATAAACATTGTACCGCAAACGCGCGAAAATGTCAAATGTTTTTGCGGGGGAGGCCCCGAAAAGGCCCTCCCCCGCAAAAAAACGGGTATATTTTCATACCGTTGTGGCACTTATTCCGCTTTTGCGATCTGCTCCTCCAGCGCAAGGCGCTTCTTGTCCGCGCGCCGCACGCTCTTGCCCGCCGCACCCAGTGCCGCCACGGTTTCCATCAGCATCTCGCGCACGGGCTCGTCTAAGCTTGCCAGCTCCCGCAGCGCGTTTTTGATGCTTTTGCCCTTGTTGGCCACGATCCCGGAGATCGTCTGCTGGTCGGTTGCCTCCAACACGGTGAACAGTGCCTCGGTAAACAGTCGCTTACGCTCGGGCGAAAAACCATTCACGAAGCGGTCTGCAATCGCCTCGGTGCGCTGACCGAAGGCAGTGCGCTCGGCGGCGTACTCAAACTCCGTCCCCAGCACCTGCCAGCTGAACGGATCGTGCTGCGCAAGGCCCTTGGCGGTGCTTTTCACGATGCGATAATTGGTATCGTGCTCCAAAAGCACCCCGACGATCGAGGACTCGGGCACGTAGGTATCGATGCGCTCGCGCAGCTCGCGATAGGCAAGCGTTGCCAGCGTTCCGTCACAAAAGCCGGGGCCGTCGTGGTTGAAGACGCGCCGGATCCGCTCGCGCACGTCGGGCCCCGCGCTCACCGCGGCATACATGGCAAGGTTCCCGCCCTTGGAATGTCCCCCAACGAAAATGCGGCGCATCGGATACGCCGCTGCCACTGCGCGCAGATACTGCGCGGCGCGCAGCTGTGCGGGCACGGGGCATTCATAGCTCATACGAAGATCCTCGCGCCAGCCGATCAGCGTGTCGTCCGTGCCGCGAAAGGCCACGTACATCTGCTGCCCAGGCAGCAGCACCGAAAAGGCGGCAAACTGGAGCCCCTCTTCCCCGTTGAGCTCGCTTTGCGCGGCAAACAGGCGCAGGGCGCCAAAGCGCGTGCTGCGCGCGGCGGCAAAAAACAGCTCCTCGTTCTTGCCACTCACCCCACGCGCCGCCAGCTGCTCGGCCAAATCAGACAATCTCACGGGCTCGGCGCCGGGGTCGGGGGAAAGCACCCCATCCAGACGCACGTAGGAAAGGGTCGAAAGCACAAGCGTATCCACAGGACAAAGCGGCGCATTTCCAAAGCTCAGATCGCCGCGCCAGGCGAGATAATCAAACAAATTGCTCACGGCACTCTCCTTTCTTGCTTGATACCCTTATCATAGCATATTCCACAGGGGCGTGTCAAGGTGCAAAAGCGTGGAAAAAGAGCAAAAAGCGCGCCTGTTGGCGCGCTTTTTT
>JAZRFG010000110.1:0-1524 GCA_045661265.1 Eubacteriales bacterium | reverse complement strand
GCAAGAGGATAGTGAGCGCTGGCTGGAATATTATGCCGAGATGCTGAGCGATCGCATCGAGGACGGCATGAGCGAGGAGCAGGCGGTAGCGGATCTTGGCGATCCCAAAGAGATCGTGCGCCAGATCCTTTCGCAAACGCCCTTTGTCAGATTGATCAAAAACAAACTCAAGCCCAATCATAAGCTGCGGGTATGGGAGATCATTCTCATCGCGCTTGGCGCGCCCGTCTGGGCGTCGCTTGTCGTGTCAGTCGCGGCAGTGATCTTTTCGGTATTCGTGTCGATTTGGGCGTGCATCGTGTCGCTGTGGGCGGTGGAGCTTTCCCTAATCGTGAGCGGCGTGGCGGGCGTGTTGGGCATGGTCTTTGGTGCCGCGCTTGGCAGAGGGTATCACGGTCTGCTGCTGCTTGGCGGTGGTCTTGTCAGCGGGGGCGTGGCCTACTTTGGACTGGAGCTTTGCATCTCCTTGACGCGACTTTTTGCGAAAGCAAACAAGAAATTTGCGCTCTTTATTAAGTCCTTGTTTGTGGCAAAGGAGGGTAAGTGATGAAGAAAAAAATGTTATGTAACATCATCGCGTTCCTTTTTATCATTGTGGGACTTTTGGTGATCGCGGGCGTGTTTTTGGCGATCGACTTCGATTTTTCCAGACTGAATACGGAAACCTATCAAATCGGCACGTATCGTCACGACGCGGACGATGAGCTGAACGAGATCGAGATCAATACCACCTTCTTTGACGTGAAGATCCTTCCGATGAGCGAGGGTGAAGAGGCTATCGTGTATTATCCGTACAGCGAGAATATCCGTCACGAGATCAACTGGATCGACGGCAAGCTTTCGATCGTCGTGGTAGACGGGCGCGCGTGGTACGAAAAGTGGAGCTTTGTCAACGTGGAAACGAATAGCACCGTCATCGAGGTGCATCTGCCGCACAGACATTACGAAAAGCTGAAGATCCTGGCGGGAAGCGGCGATGTGAACGTGACAGGCGAGTACAATGGAAAGGACGTTCTTTCCTTTGGAAATGTGAGTGTGGAAACCGGTAGCGGCGATATCGCGTTCAGCGCGACCATGATGAAACAGGATACGCCGTACAACGCGGGCTTTTCCAGCGGCAGCGGCGACGTGTATCTGCGCGGCATTCAGTGCGTGCCTGTATCCGTTACCACCGATAGCGGCTCGATCACCCTGAGGGATTGTGTCAGCACGTCAAGCTTCCGTTTGCGCTCCTCAAGCGGCGATATCAGGGTCGATAACGTTGCATCGGCTGAAAGTGAGTTTATTCTTATTCTTGGTGACACGGGTGACGTGAAGCTTTCTCACGTGATGATCGGAGCGCTCAAGGTGACGACTGATACGGGCGACGTGGAGTTGCTTGACGTTTTGCTTGAGGGCGAGCTCCGTATAGAAACCGACACGGGCGATGTTGAAATCGAGCGATCGGATGCGGGAAGCTTGTGGATCGAAACCGACACGGGTGACGTAGAGGTCGAGTTGCTGACGGGCAAGACCTATTTCGTG
>JAZRFG010000109.1:0-7152 GCA_045661265.1 Eubacteriales bacterium | reverse complement strand
GCCACGGGGATCAGCACCAAAAGGGCGAGCAAGGGGTCCGTCACCGCGGCGGCGACGGCGTATGCCGCCACGGGAAGCGCGAGGAGCGCGAGATACTTTCTCTCGCGGCAATGGATCAGAAGAAATCCGCCGCCGATGCCGCCAAGCACCAATGCCGCGTAGATCGCGGGCAGCATATAAAGGTTGGGCAGTCCGGGGGCAAAGCCGGCAACGGCGAACAGCGCCACGCCCGGCAGGGCAATCGCCACGATCGAGGCCACGGAATGCGTCAGCATATAGTAAAAGACTGCGGCGTAAAGCAGGTATAGCCCCGACACCGCCTCGATATAGGAAAGCGGGATCGCCAGCGCGGAAAGGAAGAACAGTGCCGCCGCCGCGCCGATATGTGCGCCGTCGGCGGGATTGAGCATCTCGCGCCATTCGGCGCGCTGTTGCTTGTCAAGTGGGGTGAAGTGCATTTTAAATACTCCTTTATCTGTAAAAGGCATGATATACTTATTCTATTTTATCATTATAACACTATTTTTGATGGTTGTAAACCTGTTTCGTGACAGAAATGTGAAAAACGGCTCTTTTTTGGTGATTTTTTCCATCGCTTTTTCCAAAATCCACAAAAAAATCAAAAAATATTGCATTTCCTCTTGCATTGGGGCAAAAAATATGCTATACTGATAGCAGCATAAGATCGGGTGGAGCGGGCTGGCAGGTCCGCTCCCTCTTGTTTGTCGGGCAGAAATCAGTTTTGCCCGCGGGAAGGAGAATTATGGCAGGAAACAAAAATATCGCCGCCACCGTGCGTGAGGGCATCACCCCCACCGCTGACGCCCTTGGCTATATGCTCTGGGACGTGGAATTTCTCAAGGAGGGTGCGCGCCGCATTCTGCGCGTGACCATCGACAGCGAAAACGGCATCACCATCGAGGATTGTGAGAAAATGCACCGCGCCATTGACCCCATTCTCGACGAGATCGACCCCATCGAGGACGCCTATGACCTTGAGGTCAGCTCCCCCGGTATCGAGCGCGATCTTCGCACCAGCGCCCACATCGACGCCTGTGTCGGTGAGCGCGTGGAAGCCCGTTTTTTCGCCCCGTTTGAGGGGATAAAGCAAATCGAGGGCGTTTTGCTCGGCCGCGAGGGCGAGGAAAGCGTTTGCATTGAGGTGAACGGCGAGGAGAAAAAATTCCCCCGCAACGCCATCTCCAAGCTGCAGACCCTGTTCGATTTTTGATCCGTTTGTAAAAAATATCACATAGATTTTAGCAAGGAAAGGTATTGTGCTATGAGTACGAAAAACAAGGAGTCCCTTCTGAACGCCCTGGACCTTTTGGAAAAGGAAAGAGGTATCCCGCGCGCTTACATGCTGGAGAAGATCGAGGCAGCTCTGATCTCCGCCTACCATAAAGAATACGGCGCGAACGCACGCGTGCGCATCTTCGTGGACACCGAAAAGGACGACATCAAGGTCTTCCGTCAGATGAGCGTTGTGGAGGAGGTCACCGACCCCGAAAACGAGCTGACCGTGGAGCAGGCAAAAACCTACAACAAGCGCTATAAGCTCGGCCAGGAGATCGAGATCCGCGTCAAGCCCGACGGCTTCCGCCGTCTTTCCGCCGCCGCCGCCAAGTCGGTCATCATTCAGAGCATTCGCGAGGGCTCTCGCAAGGTGATGCAGGAGGCGTATGAGAATCAGCGCAACGAGATCATCACCGCCACCGTGCTCAAGGTCGATCCCCTGAACGGCAACGTGGTGCTGGACACCGGCACAGGTCGCGCCGTTCTGCTCAAGACCGAGCAGATCCCCGGCGAGGAATTCTATCCCGACGACCGCGTCAAGGTCTTCGTGATGGAGGTCAACAAGGAGGCGCGCGGCCCGCTGGTCACGCTCTCCCGCTCTCACGCAGGTCTTGTTCGTCGCTTGTTCGAGCTGGAAATCCCCGAGATCACCGACGGCGTCGTGATCATCAAGGGCGTTTCCCGCGAGGCGGGCGTGCGCAGCAAGGTGGCTGTTTGCTCCCGTGACGGCGACGTGGACCCCATCGGCGCCTGCATCGGTAACCGCGGCATGCGTATCGCCGGCATCGTTGACGAGCTGCGCGGCGAGAAGATCGACATCATTCCCTACAGCGAGGTGCCCGAGGAGTACATCGCCGCCGCACTGGCTCCCGCCAGAGTGCGCAACGTGGAGATCACGGGCGAGCGCACCTGCCGCGTGCTCGTTGACCCCGACCAGCTCTCTCTTGCCATCGGCCGCGAGGGTCTGAACGCACGCCTGGCGGCACGCCTTACCGGCTTTAAGATCGACATCAAAGCCGAATAAGTGCCATAACGGTATTGATTATGGAACAAAAAAAGAAGAAAATGCCCGAGCGTCAATGCATGGGCTGCAACGAGCGCTTCCCCAAAAACGCCCTGCTTCGCGTGGTGCGTGATCCCGAGGGGAACGTCACGCTTGACTTCACGGGAAAGAAATCCGGACGCGGTGCATATATTTGTAAGAATGTGGCGTGTCTGAAAAAGGCACAGAAGACCAAGCGTCTTTCCCGCGTACTGGAATGCGAGATCCCCGACGAGGTCTTTGCCGCGATGGAGGAGCAGCTCCATGCCGCAAACTGATCTCACGCGCGCCATGCGCTTCGTGGGTCTGGCGGCAAGAGCCAGAGCGCTTGTCATCGGCGTGCCCCTGATCTGCACCGCGCTTTCCAAGGGCGCCGCCGGCAAAACGCCGCGCCTGGTGCTTTGCACCGAGGACTCTTCTCCCAACACGAAAAAGCGCATCACCGACCGCACCGCCTTTTACGGCGTGCCGTGTCGCTCGCTTCCCCTCACGTGTGCGCAGCTCGCACACGCGATCGGTAAAAAGGAAGCATTGGTCGCCGCCGTCGGCGTGACCGACCAAAATCTCGCCGCCGCGATCCTGGCGGCACTGGACGACAACAACTGAAATCATTGCCCGCAAGGGCCGACAAACTTTGGATTGCGCGCGATTCGGACGATCGCGGCAAGGAGGAGGAAATATGGCTTTCAAAATCACCAATCTTGCAAAGGATCTCGGCATTAAAAGTAAGGAGATCACCGAGCTGCTGACGGCTCGCGGCGTGGAGTGCAAGACCACGCAAAAAACGCTGGAGCCCGCGGAGTTCGACCTCGTGTTTGAGCAGCTGACCCGCGCCTCGCAGGTCAGTAATATCGACGACTATCTGTTTGGGGATACCTATATCCCGACGGTCGCTCCCGCCAAAAAGGAGAGCAAAAAGCCCGAGGCAGAGAAGAGTGCGCCCGAGGTGGCTGCCGCGCCCACAAAGGCCGAGCCCGTAAAGGAGGCCGCACCCGAAGCGCCCGCAAAGGAAGAAAAGGCGAAAGCCCCCGCCCCCAAGGCAAAGGAAGAAAAGAAAGCCGAGCAAGAAATGGCCGCACCCGAGGTGAAGTCCGCACCCAAGACGGAAGCTGCCGCACCCGCAGTCGCTCCCACAACCGCTCCCGCCCCCTCCAAGGAGCCCGAAAAGCGTCCTGCACAGTCCCCCCGTACCTACAATATCCCGCAGAATCTGCGTGCCACGATGCAGCAGCGCCCCGCCGCTCCCGCCGCACGCCCCCAGAATACGCGTCCCGCAGGCGATGCACGCCCCCAGGGCGGCACCGACCGCTTCGCCAACCGTCCTCAGCCCGGCGCACAGCAGACCGGCAACCGCGCGCCCGCAGCTGACCGCTTTGCCAACCGTCCCGCTCCCAGCTTCGGCGCAGATCGCTTCGGCGGTGCCGATCGCTTCGGTGGCGCAGACCGTTTTGGTGGCGCACAGCGCCCCGCACAGAAGCCCCAGCAGAACCGCGGCCCGCAGGGTGGCGGCTTCCGCGACAAGGACGAGGGCGGACGCGCTCCCCGCGAGCACTTCCAGGCACAGGCCATCGTGCGCGGACAGACTCCCAAGGGCGGCGACGCCGCTCCCAAGACCCGCGGCGCGACCCGCGTGGTGGATATGAGAGGCGACGTGGTCGACCTTTCCAAGTACGACGAGCGCCTTGACACCTTCGTGCCCGACGCCGTGCGCGATGCACGCGGCGGCAACCAGCGTGTGAAAAAGCAGCAGGTGGGCACGCACGCGATGACCGCGGGCAAGAAGGGCAAGAAGAGTGCCGCCCCCGTTACCAAGCAGGCAAACTCCGTCACTCTTCCCGACGAGATCACCGTGGGCGAATTCGCTTCCCGCATGAAGATCGCGCCCGGTGAGGTCGTGAAGAAACTGATGATGATGGGTATGATGGTCACCCTGAACCAGACCATTGATTTCGACACCGCGTTCCTCATTGCCGAGGAGCTGGGCGTCAAGGCGGAAAAGGAGGTCGTTGTCAGCATCGAGGAGAAGCTGTTCGACGAAACCGAGGACGCCGAGGAGGATCTGGTCGAGCGCGCTCCCGTCATCTGCGTCATGGGTCACGTTGACCACGGTAAGACCTCACTGCTTGACGCCATTCGTCACACCCGCGTGACCGCAGGCGAGGCAGGCGGTATCACCCAGCACATCGGCGCTTACCGCGTAAAGGCGGCAGGCAAGGATCTGACCTTCCTGGATACCCCCGGTCACGAGGCGTTCACCGCCATGCGTGCCCGCGGTGCACAGGCAACCGATATTGCGATCCTTGTGGTCGCAGCCGACGACGGCATTATGCCCCAGACGGTGGAGGCGATCAACCACGCCAAGGCCGCAGGCATTGATATTATCGTAGCCATCAACAAGATGGATAAGCCCACGGCAAACCCCGACAACGTCAAGCAGGCGCTGACGAATTACAGTCTTGTTCCCGAGGAATGGGGCGGTGACGTCATCTGCTGTCCCGTGTCCGCACTCACGGGCCAGGGCATCGACGAGCTTTTGGAGAGCGTTGTGCTGGTGGCAGAAATGAAGGAGCTTCGCGCCAATCCCGCGCGTCGCGCCAAGGGTATCATCATCGAGTCCAAGCTGGATAAGGGCGCAGGCCCCCTTGCCACGGTCCTCGTGCAGAACGGTACGCTCCGTACGGGCGACATCGTGATCGCGGGCACCGCCGTCGGTCGCGTGCGTACCATGCGCGACCACACGGGCCGTACCCTCAAGGAAGCGGGCCCCTCCGTGCCCGTGGAGATCATGGGTCTTGCCGACGTACCCGATGCCGGTGACGAGTTCGCTGCCGTCGAGGACGAGCGTATGGCAAGAACGCTGGCAGACCAGCGCCGTGACGCCGCCAAGGAGGAGGGCTTCAAGGCCAACGCCCGCGCCAACCTCAACGACCTGTTCGCACAGATCTCGGACGGCGTGAAGGAGCTGAACATCATCGTCAAGGCAGACGTTGCGGGCTCCGCTGAGGCCGTGAAGCAGTCCCTGGAGAAGATCACCAACGAGGAAGTCAAGGTGCGCGTGATCCACGCCGCCGTCGGTGGTATCATCGAGGGCGACGTTATGCTCGCCGCCGCCTCCAACGCCATCATCGTCGGCTTCAACGTGCGTCCCGACAAGGCCGCGCTTGACTCTGCCGAGCGTCAGAAGGTCGATATCCGCACCTACCGCGTCATCTACGAGTGCATCGAGGAGATCGAGGCATCGATGAAGGGTATGCTTGCTCCCAAGTTCAAGGAAGCGCTTCTCGGTCACGCCGAGGTGCGTCAGACGATCCGCGTTCCCGGCGTCGGTACGATCGCGGGCTCCTACGTCCAGGACGGTAAGATCACCCGTCAGTCGCAGATCCGCGTGGTGCGCGACGGCATCGTGATCTTCGAGGATAAGATCTCCTCGCTGCGCCGCTTCAAGGACGACGTCAAGGAGGTCGCAGACGGCTACGAATGCGGTATCGGCCTGGATAAGTTCAACGACATCAAGGTCGGCGACGTGCTTGAGGCCTTCATTATGGAGGAGGTTGCACAGTAAGCTTTGCTTGCTTGCAGCCCCGTCTTAAAGGAGGTTTCAAATGAATTTCGAGAAATCCTGCGGCGCACTGGTCGTGCGCCGCGAGCAGGATCAGTATTATATCCTGATGATCCGCCACAAGGCGGGCGGCAATCGCTCCTTCCCCAAGGGACACGTAGAAGCGGGCGAGACCGAGTACGAGACCGCACTGCGTGAGGTGATGGAGGAGACCTCCTCCCGCATCGCGATCGTGTCGGATTTCCGTGCAACGGTCAATTACCGCCCCTCGCCCGGTGTGATGAAGGAGGTCGTTTACTTCCTTGCCTTCACCACCAGCGCGGATATCAAGGCACGCGAGGGCGAGATCGCGGAGGTGGAGTGGGTTCCCTTGGAAAAGGCGGAAAGCTGCCTTGCCCACGAAAACGACAAGACCGTGTTCCGCGCCGCCATGGAGCGCATGCAGCGCATGACCGTGGAGATCAAGTGAAAAGGATAAAGGGAGAGGGAAACCGCTTTTGAAAAAGCAGTTTCCCTCTCCCTTGTTTTTCGCCTTCGCGAAAAACAATTCCCTCACCCTTCTGCAAAACTTTTGCAAAAAAGTGGCATAATGGTATAAAAAAATGCACATCCGCCAAGCAAAATGCGGTTGTGCGTTTTTTCTTTTGCGAAAGCTTTTGAAAGGGGGTGCGGGGGATGCCCTTTTGTCAAAAGGCATCCCCCGCGCATTTTGTTCTTCAGTTAAAATAACCCTCGCGGTAAAGCAGCTCCGCGATCAGAACCGCGCCGCCGGCGGCGCCGCGCAGTGTGTTGTGGGAAAGACCCACAAACTTCCAATCATAAACGCTATCCTCGCGCAGTCTGCCTACGGTCACGCCCATACCGCCGTAAATGTCGCGGTCAAGGTTCACCTGGGGACGGTTGTCCTCCTCCATATAGGTGATGAACTGCTCGGGTGCGTGGGGCAGCTGAAGCTCCTGGGGCTTGCCCTTGAAGTTCTTCCACGCGTCAAGGATCTGCTCCTTGGTGGGGTTCTTGCGGAACTTCACAAAGACGGCCGCGGTGTGACCGTTGGTGACGGGCACGCGGATGCACTGGGTGGTGATGACGATACCGTCAGCTTTGACGATCTCGCCGTTCTCTACCTTACCCCAAATGCGCAGCGGCTCCTGCTCGCTCTTCTCCTCCTCGCCACCGATGAAGGGGATGATGTTATCGATCATCTCGGGCCACTCGTTGAAGGTCTTGCCTGCGCCCGAAATGGCCTGATAGGTGG
>JAZRFG010000108.1:0-13471 GCA_045661265.1 Eubacteriales bacterium | reverse complement strand
CTGATCCGCGGCTACGCGCTGGAGCGCGATTTCCTCACGGCCGACGCCGACCTCTCACCCGAGCGCCGCTTGTACGGCACGGCGGGCAGTGGCGTGGCGACCTACCGAGAGCTGATGAAAAATCTCGCGTCCAAGGCGTCGCCCGATGGCGGTGCATTGCCGCGCGTGATCGCGCGCTGGATCGGCACGCTGCAAGCGGACGTGGGTGAGGACACGGACGGCAGTAAGCTGCGCGCCGCAGTGCAAAGCACACTGCGCGACGTGGAGTTTATGGTCGGCGGCTTTGATTTTGCCCGCGTGATCTCGGCGTACTATACGGCCTATCTGGAGGGCGACGACACCCTGATGTCCGCGTGCCTTTGCTGGTTGCGCGGGGAATTTACCTCAAAGGTCGAGGCGCGCCGCGCGCTCGGCTTCCACGTGTCCGTCATCATCGACGACGAGAACTGGTATGATTTCATCAAGCTGTTTGCGGTGCTGGCACGCAAGATCGGCTACCGCGGGCTGGTGGTTTTCGTGGACGAGTGCGTCAATTTGTATAAGATCTCGCACCGCGTCAGCCGCGAGAACAATTACGAAAAGATCCTTTCGATGTTCAACGATGCCCTGCAGGGCAAGGCCGAGGGGTTGCTCCTCGTGCTTGGCGGCACACCGCAGTTTTTAGAGGACCCGCGCCGCGGACTTTTCAGCTACGAGGCGCTTCGCAGCCGTCTTTGCGACAGCCGCTTTGCGGATGCGGAGTTCCGCAATCTCATCGGCCCTGTGATCCGTCTGCGCCGACTTTCCGAGGACGAGCTTTATGCCCTTATCGTGCGCGTGACCACGCTTTACGCCGAGTATTATCACTGGGAGCCGCGCATCGGCGAGGCGGAGCAGCTTCGCTTTCTGGAGATTTGCACCGCGCGGGCGGGTGCGGACAGTATGCTCACGCCGCGCGAGATCCTGCGCGACTATATGACGGTTCTGAATATCCTTTTGCAAAACGAGGACGCGTCCTTTGACCGTATCCTGAAAAACGTGGTGGGGGAGAGCGAGATTTCCCCCAAAAGTGCCGAAACGGGTGAGGAAAAGCCAAGCTTTGACCCCGAGGACATCGTGTTTTAAGGGGGCGTGAGATGAGCGAAGCAGATCGCATCTTCCAGCGCTTCCCGCCCTTTGTGCAGGAGTTCATCTATACCAATTCGTGGGAGTCCTTGCGCGGACTTCAGATCGCCGCCGCGCGCACGCTTCTGGACAGTGATCATCACCTGCTGTTGACCTCGGGTACGGCGAGTGGCAAGACCGAGGCGGCATTTTTCCCCATTCTTACCAAGCTTTACGAGCGCCCGTCGCGCAGCGTGGCGGTGCTGTATATCGCGCCGCTGAAAAGCTTGATCAACGATCAGTTTGCGCGTATGGAGCAGCTCTTGGAGCAAAGCGGTATCCCCGTGACACACTGGCACGGGGACGTGTCCGCCTCTCACAAGAAAAAGCTGCTGGAGCAACCTGCGGGCGTGCTGCAGATCACACCGGAGTCCTTGGAGTCGATGTTACTGCATCGCTCAAACGACATCGTCCGCATTTTCGGCGATCTGCGCTACGTCGTGATCGACGAGGTGCACACGCTCACGGGCAGCGATCGTGGCAATCAGATCCAGTGTCAGCTCTCCCGCATCGCGCATCTAATCGGTAGGCAACCCGTGCGCGTGGGGCTTTCCGCCACGGTGGGGGATCCCGCCCTTGCCGCCAAGTGGCTGGCGGGGGATAGCGCTATTTCCGTGGACGTGCCCATTCTGCCCGCCGAGCAGCTGCGTTGGCGCTTGGGGCTGGAGCATTTCTTTATCGCGAATGGCGAGAGTGAGCAGGAAAACGACAAAAAGTCCCTGGACGGTGCGGAAAAAGTGGCACTTGACGCGGGCTACGAGTATATGTACGATTGCGTGAAGGACAAAAAGGCGCTGGTCTTTTCCAACTCGCGTGAGGAGACCGAATACGTGACCGCCACCTTTCGTCAGATCGCGGCGGCGCGCCGCGATCCCGACGTTTTTCTCATTCATCACGGCAATCTTTCCGCCGCCTTGCGCGAGGACGCGGAGCGTAAGATGAAGGATGAGGAGAGCCGCGTGGTGACCTGTGCCACCGTCACGATGGAGCTTGGCATCGACATCGGGAGATTGGAGCGCGTGCTGCAAAACGAGGCGCCAAACTCAGTGGCGTCCTTTCTGCAACGTCTGGGGCGCTCGGGGCGGCGCGGTCAGCCCCCAGAAATGATGATGGTCTTTCGTGAGGAGGATCCGCTCCCCAACACGCCGCTGCCGCAGCTGATCCCGTGGGGGCTTTTGCAGGCCATTGCGGTCATTCAGTTGTATTTGGAGGAGCGATTTATCGAGCCGCCCCGCGAAAAAACGCACCCGTTCAGCTTGCTTTTCCATCAGACGCTCTCGGTGCTTGCCTCAAGCGGGGAGCTCACCCCCGCGGCGCTCGCCGCACGCGTGCTCGCGCTGCCGCCCTTTCGGCACGTGGCAAAGGAGGATTATCGCACGCTGATCGTGTCGATGGTGCAGAATGACTTTTTGGAAATGACCGAGGAAAAGGGGCTGATCGTGGGGCTTGCCGGCGAGCGGCTCCTGCGCAGCTTCCAGTTTTACGCCGTGTTTAAGGATAGTGAGGATTTCACCGTCCGCGCGGGCGATCCCGAAAAGGGAACGGCAGAGGAGATCGGCACGATCACCACGCCGCCCCCCGTGGGTGACCGCTTTGCGCTGGCGGGGCGCGTGTGGGAGGTCGAGGAGCTGGACGTGGTACGAAAGCTGGTCTACGTGCATGCCGTGAACGGCAAGATGCAGGTGTCCTGGCCGGGGGAGTACGGCGAGATCCATACAAAGATCCTGCAGCGAATGAAACAGGTGCTGTTGGAGGATACGGCATATCCTTACCTCAAGCCCAACGCCGCACACCGCTTGGAAGTGGCGCGTCATCTGGCGCGCAACACGGGGCTTTGCGAGCATTCGCTTTTGCACCTTGGAGGCTCGACGTGGTGTCTTTTCCCATTCCTTGGCACGCGCAGCTTCCGCACGCTGCGCCGCTTTCTTGCCGCGCACGCGGGCGAGCTTGGCATCTCGGGGATCGAGTTTGAGGGTTGCCGCTATATCTCCTTTCACATGCAGAGCTCGCGTGAGGAGTTTCTCTCCCGCCTTGCCGCCGTGTCGGCGGCTGGCGTGCGCGCCGAGGAACTGGTCTTTTCCTCCGAGCACCCGCTTTTTGATAAGTATGATGCTTTTATCCCTGCGGAGCTTTTGCGAAAGGCATATGCGCGCGACCGTTTGGATCCTGCCGAGGTGGAAGCCAGCCTTGCCGAGATCTTGTCGGAATAAAAAAGGATCTCGCCACGGCGAGATCCTTTTTTGCGACGGGACGTCACACTCACGGCTTGCCCGCGCACAGATTTTGCGTCGCCGCGATCGTGGCAAGCGTGTCGCCCAGTTGAACGAGAATGCTTGCCAGCAACGCTATCTCATCTAGTGTGAGGTTGGTGGCAAGCACGTTGGCAAGCGCCGTTACAGCGCTTGTCAGTTCTAAAGAACGCATATGGATCCTCCCTTGATGCACACTTAGTACAGCGTATGCCGCGCTCACTCGTTTGGATATAGTGTCAGCGTGTCCTCCTCGGCGCGCCAAACGGCAAGAAGGATCTCTTTGGCGTCTTGATACCCTTGCAAGGCAAGCTGCGAGCGCAACCACGCGGGATCCTTGCCCGAGCGGGAAAGGTTTTCCCCCATCACACGCCCGTCCATGATCAGCTCTGTGCCCACGTGCGCGACTTTTGCCGGGATCCCCAGATCGGCGGGGGTGGCGGGGCGGCTTGCCGCCGCGGGGAGAACGGAAAGCTTGCCGTTGTGCTCAAACACCGCCGTGTGGATCTCAGCAAGATCAAAGTACCCCTGCTCGCGGCACAGAAGCAGAAATTCGGAAAGATCCAGCTTCGCCTTTTTGAGGTTTTTGCGGTACAGCTTTCCCTCATTTAAGAGGATCGTGGGAGAGCCGTTGATAAACTTACGCGTGCGCGGCAGCTTGCGGGCAAGCACAGAGAGCGTGAGCGAGGAAAGCCCGTAAACAGCCAGCGCAATCAGCGGCTTTTCGGGGGATTCCAGCTCGGTGGCAAGCTCCGCACCGATCGAGCCGATGGTGATGCCGTTGACATAGTCGAAAAAGTCGAGCTGCGCCACCTGCTTGTGCCCCAGCATTTTCGTGATGAGAAAGAGCGCGACAACCGATAAAAGCGACGTGAGGATCACCTGAACGATCTCCATATTTCCCCCTGAGCGTTTCTTTTTAGTATGGCTTGTTCCGCGCGATTTCATTAAAAACAAAAAAGCCCCTAAGGGGCTTTTATTTTTCCTTTTGCCGTGCGCGGCAAACGCGCTCGACAAGATAGGTGCCGCCTGTGAGAAGTGTGAGCCCCGCGAGAATATGTTCCAGCGCGGCGGCGTAAAGCTTACATTCGTATACGGTGAGCGTTTGCTTGGCGGTGAGCTCAAGCATCAGATAAAACAGTGGCAGAGCGACCACAGGTATGCCGATGGCAAACAGCATTTTTGTGGCGCGAGAGGGGCAAAAAGTGGCTTTAGAGGTAGAGTTTGGACTTTTTCTCATAATCATACAAATAATCATTTTGTGTGTAAAATTCGTTTTTGGGGTGAACAACACCATTATAGCGTGAAATATGTGATGTTTCAAGTGAAAAAATATGGATAAAAGGGGCGAGTGCGCAGAGGAACGCATGTATCAAGGGAGAGAAAGTGAAAAGAAATTGAATAAACATTCAACGAAAGCGTATTTATAACCAAGAAATGTCGGCGACGCCGCGCGTGGTGTGCGTTTTTTCGATTTTCTATGACAAAATTGCACAAAAATGTATGCGAATACAAGCACGCTTCGCCAAAAAGCCGCTTTTTATTTGTGCTATAATGAAAGGACACCATTCTGTGCCCTGTCGGAGCGGTGAAAAAGAGAAAAGAAGGAAAGATTTATGAATTACGCCAATTCGATCGGCCCTGAAAAGCTGTATGAGGTCTGTGTGTTGCGCGAGCAGATCCGCCCCGTGGCGGGAAGGACGGCACGCTATCGCTTTTGCGTGCTTCGCTTTGCGGGGGAGGAGTATTATGCCGAGATCCTTTTGGGCGAGGAGAGAGCCGCTGCACAGCTTTCTCTGGAGCGTGCACCGGCCGAGTGCCTTTTTGATGCGCTGGTGGCGGGAAGCGTTACGCCCTGCACGCTCATTGACGTGGTAACGGATGCGAAAAACTCGCCCGATAGCCCTTTACAAAAGGGAAATTTTGTGCTATAATAGTGGAAAGCAATTTGCTTGTATCTTGCGAAAGGAAAGCCCCGCGCGGCTTGTTTGAAAAATGAAGTGTCCCAATTGTGGTTTTACCGACAGCAAAGTGATAGATTCCCGCCCCGTTGAGGAGGGAAACAGCATTCGTCGCCGCCGCGAATGTCTTTCCTGCCAGAAGCGTTTCACCACGTTTGAGATGATCGAATCGGTGCAGATCCTGGTGGTCAAAAAGGACGGCACCAAGGAGCTGTTCGATCGTTCGAAGATGCTTTCCGGCATCATGAAGGCGTGCCAGAAGCGCCCCGTCAACGGTGAGCAGATCGCCGCCGAGATCGAGGCGGAGCTGCAAAACGATATGGTGCAGGAGATCAGCTCCCGCGACATCGGCGAGCGTATTATGATCAAGCTCAAGCAGCGCGACGACGTCGCCTACGTGCGCTTTGCGTCCGTGTACCGCGAGTTCAAGGACGTGGATACTTTCCTTGCCGAGCTCAAGGAACTCAAGGACAACAGCACCCGCGTCTAAGTAAAGCCCCAACGCCGTGGCGTTGGGGCTTTTTTATACCTGTGTGGTGTTGGGTTGTGCAAAGGCCACGGTGCTTTGCAGCTCCGCGCAAAAGGGCTCGATGCGAAGCAGACGGTTGTATTTGGCAAGGCGCTCCGAGCGCGCGGGCGCACCCGCCTTGATAAAGGGGGCGTTTGTGGCGACCGCCAGGTCGGCGATCGTGGTGTCCTCGGTTTCCCCCGAGCGGTGGGAGAGGATCACGCGATAGCTGTTTTGCTGTGCCAGGCGGATCGTATCCAGCGCCTCTGTGAGTGTGCCCACCTGATTGGGCTTGATCAAAATGGCGTTGCCAAGTCCCATATCAATGCCCTTTTGCAGGCGGTGCACCGCACTTACAAACAGGTCGTCCCCAACCAAAAGCAGGCGCTTGCCAAGCCGCTTGGTAAGCGCCTGCCAGCCGGCAAGGTCTTCCTCACCAAGGCCGTCCTCAAGGGAAAGAATGGGATAGCGCTCGGCCAGCGCGCACCAGTAGGAGATGAGATTGTCGGTGGAGTAGCGCGTGCCGCGCTTTGGCAGAAGATAGCCACCTTGCCCGTCCGCCCATTCGGATGCGGCAGCATCCAGCGCGATGCCGACGCGCTTCGTGTCAAAGCCCGCTTTTTCTATCGCCTCGCAAAGCAAGTCCAGCGCCTGCTCGTCGCTTTGCAGGTCGGGGGCATAGCCGCCCTCGTCCCCCACCGTGGTGGCAAGTCCGCGCTCACGCAGTACGTCACCAAGCACGTGATAGATCTCGCTCCCCCAGCGCAGGGCCTCGGCAAAGCTTGGTGCGCCGTGCGGCAGGATCATAAATTCTTGAATATCCACGTTGTTGGCGGCGTGTGCGCCGCCATTGAGCACGTTGAACATCGGCACAGGCAGTGTGGCGCCGCAAAGGCCGCCCACGTAGCGGAAAAGCGGCAGATCATAGTGATTGGCGGCCGCGTGTGCCGCTGCGACGGAAACGGCAAGCAGGGCGTTGGCGCCAAGGCGGTGCTTGTTCGGTGTGCCGTCAAGGGCGATGAGCAGCGCGTCGATTTGGCGTTGGTTGGCGGCGCTTGTGCCGATGAGTGCGGGGGCGATTTGCTTGTTCACGGCGCTCACGGCACCAAGCACTCCCTTGCCGCCGTAGCGGCTGGGGTCATTGTCCCGTCGCTCGTGTGCTTCGTGCTTGCCCGTGGAGGCACCCGAGGGGACGGCGCTGATGCCCACCGAGCCGTCCCGCAGCACCACGGTCGCCTCCAGCGTTGGATTTCCGCGCGAGTCCAGGATCTCTCTTGCGCTGACCTTTTCGATAATCGGTTTCATATCTGCACACCCCTTTTTTGATTTAGTATGCACATGGTGCGAGAAATGCATACAAAAAGGCGCTTCGACCACTGGGGTCGAAGCGCTTTTTTATCAGTCGGCGATCAGATCAGCCAGATATTCGGGGAGCTTGCGATAGTCGTCTACCTTGACAAAGTCGATGTCGGAGAGATAGACCTGCTCGTCGTTGCCGCCCACGCCATAGTCGTCACCGCAGAACAGAATGTCCTTGTGGGTGATGCCGTTTTCCTCACAGTATCTATCCAGCGCGTTGAGCTTGTTGTGGGGAGCGGGAGCCATGTCGAAGGAGGAGGAGCCGCCGATGAACACGGTGTAATCCGGGAATGCGGCCTTGATCTCATCATAGAATACTCTGCGGCGGCTGCGGTCGGGGTCAAACGCCAGCTTGTCCTCGATCTTTGCCTTGGTGCCAAGCAGAGGGAAGGTGATAGAGCCGGTGGGGTGATACTCCACGTGCTCGCCCGCATACTCGGTGAAGCCGTACTTCTCGCGGATCTCCTGGCAGATCTTGTCAGTGCGCTCGCGGTCGGGGGCGATGTAAGCGGTCTCCAGCACGTCGAGCTGCTTGGTCTCGGGATTGTACTTGGAGATCTGCATGCCGTAGTTACCCACGATGTCGATGGGGAATTCGTCCATCTGTGCAAAGATACGGGTGCAGGCGCCTGCACCGATCATGATCAGCTTGTATTTCTTGGCAAGCTTTTCCAGCACGGCGCGGTTTTCTGCGCCCAGCTTGGTGCGGTGCTGCGTCAGCGTGCCGTCCAGGTCGAATGCAATCAGCTTGTAATCTGTTCTCATAACAAGTCACCTCATTTTTAAAGTTAATTTATTATAGCATACAACGCGGGCAAAAGCAAGACTTGCGCGGGATTTTTTGACACAATTTTATAAATGAGCGAAAATGCGCAACGAGGGGTGTACATTTGTCGAACTTTATGTTATAATATAAAATTGATAAAGTGTATGCGCTCGCGCGCGGAGGTATTTATGGAATACAAGAAGAATCAATATCAGAAATCGCGTCCCGAAAACCAGAAAGCACGTTTCACAAAGCCCGGCTTTCAAAGACAGGACCGTGACGAGCGTCCCGCCCTTTTCCGCGAGGAAAGCGAGATCGGCAACGGCGCGGTGATCGGCCGCAACGCCGTGCGCGAGCTTTTGCGCTCGGGCCGTGCCGTGGATAAGCTGCTTGTGCAAAGCGGCGTGCGTGAGGGTGCGCTGGTGCCCCTTGTGGGCGAGGCGATCGAGCGCGGTATCCCCGTGGTGGAGACCGAGCGTCGCAAGCTGGACGTGCTGGCGGGCGGCGCCCCCCATCAGGGCATCATTGCGCTTGCCGCAGAGAAGGAATATTGCTCGGTCGAGGATATTCTTGCCATTGCCGCCGAGCGCGGCGAGCCGCCCTTGATCGTGGTGGCGGACGGCATCTCAGACCCCTATAATCTCGGTGCGGTGATCCGCTGTGCCGAAGGGTGCGGCGCACACGGCCTGATCATTCCGAAGCGTCACGCCAGCGGCCTGACTCCTGTGGTGAGCAAGGCGTCTGCCGGCGCCATCGAGCACCTGGCCGTTGCCAAGGTGGCGAACATTGCCACCGCTGTGGAAAACCTCAAAAAGGCGGGCGTGTGGACCTATGCCGCCGAGGCGGGCGGCACGGATTTCCGTGCCACCGATATGAAGGGCGCCGTGGCCATCGTGCTTGGCAGTGAGGGCGCGGGTGTGTCCGAGCTGGTGCGTAAGAAGTGTGACTTCGTTGTGTCGATCCCGATGTATGGCAAGGTCAATTCTTTTAACGTATCTACCGCGGCAGCCGTACTTTTGTGCGAGGCCGCACACCAACAAAGAAACGGTCGATAATTACGTCGGCGAGGGAAAGGGGGGAAACCCTTGGCAAAAAACAAAAAATACCGCAGGGCAAAGGGCAAGGATCTTTTGCTGCCTTTTGTGCCTGATGCGCCCGATGCCCCGGTAGGGGAGAAGGCATCTGAAACCAAGCAGCGCGCCGACCGCACGGTGGATCAGCTGATCGAGAGCTTGTTCGGTGAAAAAAGCAAAAGAGGCGGCGTGGCCGTCATGCTGCAGGAAAACGAGAGCACGCCGATCGAGGCTGTACATAGCGAGCCGATTGAGGAGGCCGCCGAGCTTGTTGCCGAGGTGCCTGAGAAAAAAGCAGAGATGCAGGTGCTTGACGTGGAGCCGTTGCCCATCACCGAGCTTTCTTTTAAGGAGGAGATCGAGTCCTCCGCCGCGGATTTCCGTCTGCTTTTGGATATGGAATACGAGCAGGAGCTGGGTGAGGCCATCGGCTTTGAGCGGATCCGCTCCTATCACGAGAAGCATATGAACGGCCACAGATCCTCTCGCCGTCGTGTGTCGCGTGAGGATGAGTTTGAAAGCCAGGCACAGGATGCCGAGGTGCGCCGTCGCTATGCGCGCGAGCGCAAGCACGCGATTATTCGCCTGTCGATCTCGGTGCTTCTTTTGACCCTGATGCTTTTTTATGAGAACGCCGCGTTGATGACCCGTCTTTTCAACGGTCCCTTGGACGGCGCGCGTTATCCTGCGCCTTACGTTCTGATCGGTTTGCAGTTGCTTTTGCTGGACGCGTGGGTATGCTATCGTCCCTTGCGCGAGGGCTTTTCGCGCATATTGCATTTTTCGCCCGCTGACCATTCGGCACATGCTGCCATCGTGTTGGTGAGCGCCGTGTATCACGTGGTGATCCTGTTTTTGCCGGTTCGGCAATATCCCGTGCTGCTTTTGTCGCCCGCGGCGCTTTCGATCACGCTGCTTGCCGCCAGTGAGCTTTTGAACGTGTGCCGCGAGGGACTTGCCTTTGACGTGGTGTCCGCCAGACGACAGAAATATGCAATCCTGCCCCGCATCTGCGTGGGCGGCGAGCAGAGCAGTGCGCGTGCCCGCTTGAAAAAAAGCGGAGAGGACGGAACCGTGTGGTATCTGCGCCCCGTGGGCTTTGTTCGCAACTATTTCGCCAACACGAAGGCACAGGGCGCGGGGCATACCAATCTCGGCGCACATTTTTTACTGATCACTGCCATTGGAACCGTGCTTGCCCTGTTCTTCTATGCGGGCGGTGCAATTCCCTCGCAGGCGCTCGGTATGCTGATGGTGGCGATGCTTTTGTGCGCGCCCGCTATTTCCTCGCTGCTGACCGCCCTGCCCATGTTCTTTTGCGCGATCTTTTGTCTGCGCGGCAGGGGAGCGATCATCGGCGAAGCTCCTTTGGAGCAATGCCGCGGCAACGACACGCTGACGCTGCCCGACACGGATCTGTTTGCGGCGATCCAGCACGATCATTTCCATTTGCTTGATCTGTGCGACGCCCATCGCGTGACTGTACTGGTGCGCGCTCTTCTGGAAAAGGTGCAAAGCCCTCTGGCAGCTACCTTTGGTGTGGATCCCGCTTCCAGGATCAGCACAGCGGATCTTACGCTTTCCCATATCGACGCGGACGGTGCGTTGGCCGAGCTGCGCGAGGGGGAGAGCACCGTGGCGATCGGCACGGCAAAATATATGCAGCAGCGCGGGTTTGTGCTTCCCATTGGGGAAGGGGCGCGTGCGGCTGACGTTCGTCGACTGCTGGTAGCCGTAGATAGCAGAGTTTGCGCTTCCTTTTCTGTGCGCTATACGCCCGCAGCCGATCTGCAAGCGCTGTTTGTGGCGCTGATGCGCGACGGCGTGCATGTGACAGTGAGAAGCAAGGATCCCGCTTTGCGCGAGGAGGTGTTTGCCGAACTGTTCCCGGAGCTTCCCGCTAAGGTGTCGGTACAGAAGCCGTCCGTGGACGAGCTGGAGCTTCGCACCGACCGCGTGGACAGCGGCGTGGTGTCGCTTGGCTCGTGCAAGGAGCTGGCGCGCACCTATATGTTCTGCCGTCGTGTGCGCCGTGCAGGACTCTTGGGAAAGGTCACGCAGATGCTTTCCTTGCTTTGCGGCGGCGCGCTGGCGGCGTTCCTTGCGCTGCACGAGCAGCTGCTATCCGGCGTCTGGATCACGCTTTGGATGCTTGCGTGGTGCGGCATATACGCTGTAACGTGTTATTTCTATCTCCGTCGACCGACGGACGATATCTGATGAGGTTTTGATATGAATGAAAAAATAAGCTCGGTGCTCAAATCGGTGGAAAAGCCGGGCCGCTATTCCGGCGGTGAATACGGTGCCGTCATCAAGGATAAAAACGCGGTGAAGGCGCGCTTTGCCTTTGCCTTTCCCGACACCTACGAGATCGGTATGTCCAATCTCGGTATGCGCCTTCTGTACGGCGCCTTGAACGCCGAGGAGGATATCTGGTGTGAGAGAGTGTTCTGCCCGTGGGTGGATATGCAGCAGAAGATGCGCGAGATGGATATCCCGCTTTGGGCGCACGAGAGTGGTGACCCTGTGGCAGAGTTTGATATTCTCGGTTTCACGCTCGGCTATGAGATGTGCTATACCAGCGTGCTGGCGATGCTGAAAATGGCAGGCCTTCCGCTGCGCGCGGCAGATCGAAGCGAGGATCAGCCCATCGTCATCGGCGGTGGCGCCTGTGCCTACAACCCCGAGCCGATCGCGGATTTCTTCGACTGCTTCTCGATCGGCGAGGGAGAGGACAATCTGGTGGAGTTCACCAAGCTCTATATCCGTATGAAGGAGGAGGGCAGATACACCCGCGCGGGCTTTTTGCACGAGGCCGCCGCAACCATCAAGGGCATCTACGTGCCCTCGCTGTACGAGGTGGATTATCACGAGGACGGCACCATCAAGTCTGTCACCCGTAAGTTTGACGATATTCCCGAAAAGGTGGAAAAGTGCATCATCGCGGATATGGACAAGGCTTATTTCCCCGACAAGCTGGTGATGCCCTATATCGAGGCAGTGCATGACCGCATCATGCTGGAGGTCTATCGCGGTTGTATTCGCGGTTGCCGCTTCTGCCAGGCGGGTATGATCTACCGCCCTGTGCGCGAGAAAACGCCGGATCTGCTCAACAAGCAGGCGCGCTGCCTGTATGACGCTACGGGCTATGAGGAAATTTCGCTCATGTCGCTGTCGATCAGCGATTACACCAAGCTAGAGCCCCTGACGCGCTCGCTTTTGGATTGGACGGACCGCAACATGGTCAGCCTGTCCTTGCCCTCTTTGCGCGTGGATAGCTTTAGCAAGGAGCTGATGGATCGCATCGCGTCGGTGCGCACCTCGTCGCTCACATTCGCGCCTGAGGCGGGCACGCAGCGCCTGCGCGACGTTATCAACAAGAACGTGCGCGAAGAGGATTTGATGCACGCCGTGAACGTGGCGTTTGCGGGCGGTAAGACGAACGTCAAGCTCTATTTTATGAACGGTTTGCCCACCGAAACCAACGATGATATTGAGGGTATCGCCACGCTGGCGCACAACGTGGTGCACGAGTATTATCAGAACCCGAACCGCCAAAAGGGTAGATCTCCTCAGGTCACCGTTAGCGTGTCCTGCTTTATTCCCAAGCCCTTTACCCCTTTCCAGTGGGAGGCACAGGATACGATGGAAACGCTTGCTGAAAAGCAGAATTTCCTGCGCGAAAAGATCACGGATCGCAAGGTGCGCTATCAGCACCACAACGCCAAGGTCAGCCGCATTGAGGCGGTGCTGGCGCGCGGCAACCGAAAGCTCTGCGCGGCGCTTGAGCTCGCGGCAAACGAGGGATTTTGCTTTGACGCGTGGGACGAGTTCTTTGATTACGACAAGTGGCTTTCCGTTTTCGAGCGCACGGGCGTGGATCCCGCTTTCTTCGCCAACCGCGCGTTTGGGCTTGACGAGATCCTGCCATGGGACGTCATTGATTGCGGCGTGACCAAGGAGTTCCTCAAGCGCGAGAGGGCAAAGGCCTACGAGGCCGCCACCACCCCCAACTGCCGCGAGAAGTGCGCGGGCTGTGGGGCAAACCGATTGGGAGGAGAGCGCACGCCGTGCCCCGCGTGCCGTGGCAAGAATGAAGGATAACGAAAAGAAATTCACGCTGCCGATGCTGGAAGCGCCGCGCACCGTGCGACTCAAGTTCCGCAAGGTCGGCAACCTGCAATATATCTCGCACCTTGACCTGCAGCGCACGTTCAGCCGCGTGCTGGTGCGCGCGGGACTGCCGCTTTGGTATACCAAGGGCTTCAATCCGCACATCAAGATGGTGTTCGGCTTGCCTTTGCCCGTGGGATGTGAGAGCGAGACCGAGTTTTTGGACATTCGTATCGAGCGCGATATGTCGCTGGGTGAGATCAAGGCGCGCCTGAACGCGGAGCTCACGCACGAGCTGG
>JAZRFG010000107.1:0-4203 GCA_045661265.1 Eubacteriales bacterium | reverse complement strand
GTGCCTTTAAAATTACGCGAGGTAACCGGCCGCCTTAAGCGCTGCCTGCACCTTGTCGAGGATCTCCTCGGTTTCTGCCATAACGGTATGGAAATGGTGACCGCCCGTGAGCTCCATCAGCTCAACGGAGGAGCCGCTGCGCACGCCGCCGAGAAAACGCTCGACGTGTGCCTTGGAGTGGATGTTGAGGGGGGCGGAAAGCTTGCCATAGACGCTATGCTGAACGAAAACGTCCTTAACGATGCCGCCATTGTCGATGATCACACCCAGCTCGTCTGCGGTTTGTGCGGTGGCGTGATTCACCTCAAAGACACGCTCGCAAAGAGGGGTGCCCTTGAGTACGTAGCCATAGTGCGTGGACTGGATCTCATATCCTCTTTCACGCAGGGTTGCGATATCCTGCACGATGATCTGACGGGATACACCGAAGCGCGCCGACAGCGCATCGCCCGAAACTGCCTCCTTGGCGTTTGCCAAAAGCACAGCCATCTCTTTTCTTCTGTTTTCTGCCTTTAACATGTCTGATACCTCTTGATTATACGTAAATTTTCATAATTGTATTTTCTGCTTTACAGTTACACACTTATTATACACTATTCCCCTCCTGATGTCAACCCCCTTTGTAAACAATTTTGCTTTTTTCTTGACATTTCTTATAAAATAATGTAGAATTCAATATTTTTTGGTCTTCCCTATTGACAAGCAACACGCCGTCTGCTATAATTTCTGCAGAATAAGGGAGTAGTCGGCACTCTTGTGATAAGGTCAACATCATGGAAGTTCTCTTCCTGGCCTTATCTTAAACGACGAGACTTATCTGCAAAGGGCAGATAGGTCTATTTTTTATGTCTGCGAGAATGAAACGCACCGCCCCCTCTTACACTATTTACACTCTGTTTCCAAGCCCCGTGGGGGCAATCATTATATTTTTTAGGAGGAACTCACATTGACAGCCCACGACAAGTCCGTACAAGACGTGCTCCAAACGCTGAACAGTGACAAGACCCAGGGTCTTTGTGCAGCCGAGGCAGCCGCCCGTATCCAGAAATACGGCGAAAACCGTCTGCAAGAGAAAAAGAAGAAAAGCACGCTTCAGCGCTTCCTTGACCAGTTCAAGGACGCGATGATCATCATCCTGTTGCTCGCCGCCGCTGTTTCCTTCACTCTCATCTGCATTGAGAAAAACTGGGGCGAGCTGTTCGAGCCCGGTCTCATTCTTTTGATCGTCATCCTGAACGCCGTGATGGGCGTGTATCAGGAGGGCAAGGCAGAAAAAGCTCTCGACGCTCTCAAAAACATGTCCGCACCGCACGCCCGCGTGATCCGCGACGGCGTGGAGCAGGTGGTGGACGCCGCCGCCCTTGTGCCCGGCGACATCATCAAGCTGGAGGCAGGCGATTTCGTTCCCGCTGACGCGCGTCTTTTGCAAAGCGCA
Source organism: Eubacteriales bacterium (assembly GCA_045661265.1). Taxonomy (GTDB): domain Bacteria; phylum Bacillota; class Clostridia; order Oscillospirales; family CAG-272; genus Firm-07. The sequence continues at coordinate 2,768 of JAZRFG010000107.1, read as the reverse complement.
AGCTTGAAATCCGAGGAGGCCGCCCTCACGGGTGAATCCGTTCCCTCTGAGAAGGACGCCGGTATTGTGGTGGACGAAAAGGCCCCCATCGGCGACCGCACCAACATGGTGTTCTCCGGCTGCTCGATCACCTATGGCACCGCCATCGCCGTGGTCACCGCCACGGGTATGAACACCGAGATGGGTAAGATCGCGGGCCTGCTTGACGGCGAGGGCGAGACCCAGACTCCCTTGCAGCAAAAGCTTGCCGATCTTGGCAAGTATCTTGGCTTTATGGCGCTTGCCGCCTGCGCCATCATCTTCGTGGTCGGTCTTTTCAACGACCTCGAGCCCATGCACCTGTTTATGACCGCCGTTTCGCTTGCCGTTTCCGCGATCCCCGAGGGTCTGCCCGCGATCGTGACGATCGTGCTTTCCATCGGCGTACAGCGTATGGTCAAGAAGAACGCGCTCATCCGCCGTCTGCCCGCCGTGGAAACGCTGGGCGGCGCTTCCGTGATCTGCTCGGATAAGACGGGTACGCTCACCCAGAACCGTATGACCCTCACCAAGGCATACGTGGACGGTGGTGAGATCGAGTTGATCTCCAATGAAAACTCCGACGCCATCCGCAAGCTGCTCAACTACGGCACGCTTTGCTGCGACGGCTCGGTGAACTTCACCGCCGAGGGCGAGCAGCACATCGGCGACCCCACCGAGACCGCCATCGTGGTGGCCTCTCACAAGAACGGCTTTGAAAAGGACGCGCTGAACGCACAGTTCCCCCGTCTTGCCGAGATCCCCTTTGACTCCGACCGTAAGCTGATGTCCACCGTCAACGTGATCGACGGCAAGAAGATCGTCATCGTCAAGGGTGCCTTCGATATGATGGCGACCCGTTGCGTGGCGGGCGACCTTGAGGCCGCTAAGCGCGTGACCAACGAGATGAGCTCGAACGCGCTGCGCGTGCTTGCCGTTGCTTACAAGGAAATTGACGAGGTCCCTGAAAACCCCACCTCCGAGGAGCTGGAAAGCGGCCTTACCTTTATGGGCCTTGTCGGTATGATCGACCCGCCCCGTCCCGAGGCACGCGACGCCGTGGCAGTTTGCCGCCGCGCAGGCATCAAGGTCGTGATGATCACGGGTGACCACGTTGTCACCGCCTCTGCCATCGCCAAGGATCTTGGTATTCTTGTCGAGGGCGACCGCGCCATCACGGGTGCCGAGCTTGACGCCATGAGCGACGACGAGCTGGATACCGTGGTCGCGGATATTTCCGTCTACGCCCGCGTATCCCCCGAAAACAAGATCCGCATCGTCAAGGCATGGCAGCGCAAGGGCCAGGTCGTTTCGATGACAGGTGACGGCGTCAACGACGCGCCCGCCCTCAAGGCCGCCGATATCGGCTGCGCCATGGGCATCACCGGCACCGACGTTGCCAAGGGTGCCTCGGATATGACCCTCACCGACGACAACTTCGCCACCATCGTGGACGCCGTTGAGGAAGGTCGCGGCATCTACGCCAACATCAAAAAGGTGGTTGCCTTCCTGCTCAGCACCAACATCGGCGAGGTTTTCACCGTCTTCTTTGCGATGCTGATGTGGCACACCTCTCCCCTGCTTTCGATGCAGCTGCTCTGGATCAACCTTGTCACCGACTCCCTGCCCGCCATTGCACTCGGCATGGAGGCCGTCGAGAAGGACGTCATGGATCGCAGCCCCAAGCCCAAGAACGAGGGCATCTTCGCCCACGGCCTTGGCGTGCGCGTCGCCATTCAGGGCGTGATGTTCGCTTTCCTTACCCTTGTCGCCTTCTGGGTCGGCACGGGTCTTGAGCTGGTTCATATGTTCGACGGCGTGCTGCTGGACGACGCACACGAGTGGAACCTGATCGGCGGTCAGACGCTGGCGTTCATGGTGCTCGCGCTTTGCCAGATCGTGCAGGCCTACAACATGCGTACCGAGCATTCGCTTTTCAAGATCGGTCCGTTCACCAACAAGAACCTCAACCTTGCCGCACTTGCCTCCACCGCGCTGATGGCATTCGTGCTCTTCATCCCCGGTGTGCAGGGCATCTTCAATCTGCGCTACCTTAGCTGGCAGCAGTATCTGATCGGTGTGGGACTGATCTTCGTTCCCCTTTTCGTAATGGAGCTGATGAAGCTCTTCGGCTTTATCAAGCATCACGAGCAGAAATAAAAAATCCTCACGGCAAGCGCATTTGCGCTTGCCGTGCCTTTTGCTAAAAGAGGTAACCTATGATCAATGTTGAACTGCTTCTCACCGCCGCGGGACTTGGTGCGGGGCTTGCCATGGACGCGTTTTCCATGTCGCTCGCGGACGGCTTGCACGAGCCCTCGATGCGCCGCCGCCGCATTTGTCTCTTGGCGGGTATATTCGCCCTTTTCCAGTTTGCCATGCCGATGATCGGCTGGTTCTGCGTACATACGGCTGCCACCTATTTCGGCGCCATTCAGCCCTTTATCCCTTACGTGGCGCTCGCGCTGCTGCTTTTCATCGGCGGTAAGATGCTCTGGGAGGGCGTGCGTCCGTGTAAGTGCGAGGAGGTGGAACTCCCCTCGGGCGAGACCGCCACGGTCTGCGAGTGTCCCATCACCTATCTTGGCTTTGGCGCCCTCATCGTGCAAGGCATCGCCACCTCGATCGACGCGCTTTCCGTCGGCTTCACCATTGCGGATTATAATCTGCTGCAGGCCTTTGTCGCCTGCCTTGTGATCGGCGTGCTGACCTTCGGCATCTGCGCCGCAGGCGTGATGATCGGCAAAAAA
>JAZRFG010000106.1:0-5111 GCA_045661265.1 Eubacteriales bacterium | reverse complement strand
GCCGCCGACGCCGCCAGCGCAAAAAGAGCCAGCAGGGACAGCACAAGCACGGTGAACAGAAGTGTGCGCTTTACGAATACTTTCATGAGGTTCCTCGCTTTCCGATCATTTCGTTTCATTGCAAGAAAATGACCAAAAAATTTTGTGTTTATAATCAAATTGTGAATATTTCGGGCAGATGTATTAATTATATATGGAAAATGTAAATTTGTCAACGGATTTTGAAAGATTTTTTTGTCGCTTTTTCATTTTTGACACACCGCACAAATTGTAAACACTTTTTTTGTAAACAACGCCCTCGCGCGGTTATTGGAACGCCCCCAAAACGCGTTTTTCTCAGCACATTTGCCCCAAAACGCAAAAGCGGGCGACCCGCGTCGGGTCGCCCGTTTTTTTGTTTACAGCTCCTCCTCGTCCTCCTCGGGCAAGGGGGTCACCAGCACCGTCAGCTTGGTCACGCTCTCCTCGTCCATCTCGGAAACGACAACGAACAAATTCTCATAGCGGAAGCTGTCACCCACGTGCGGGTTGGCCTCCAGCATCTGGATCGCCCAACCACCCATCGTGGTGTATTCGCAGCTGAAATCCTCGGGGCATTCGAACTCGATCTCGTCAAAGCAATCCTCGATGTTCATCTCGCCCGCCACCTCAAAGGTATTCTCTCCCGTGGGAACGCACTGACGAACGATGACGTCGGTGTCGTCCCAGATGTCGCCCACCAGCTCCTCGAGAATATCCTCCATCGTGACCACGCCCAGCGTGCCGCCAAACTCGTCGATAACGATGGCAAGGTGCATCTTCTGCTCGCGCAAACGCGCCAGCGCAGCGGGCAGCTTCATGGTCTTATGGATCTTGCAGGGCTTGAGCAAAAGCGAACGGATATCCGGCTTCTCGCAATCAATGCCTGCCTTGTAATAGCGAGTAAGGGACAAAATACCGATGATATTGTCGATGCTCTCCTCGAAAACAGGCAAGCGCGAGAACTGGGTGTTATCCGAGATCAGCGCGTGCTGCTCGCTCTCGTCGGCATCGATATCCAAGGCCGTCACGTTGACGCGGGGAGTCATGATCTTCTCTACCGTGATGCTGTCAAACTCCAGCGCGGATTGCAGCAGCTCACTTTGCTCCTCGTCGATCACGCCCTCCTCCTCAACCGTTTCGATGATCGAGGAAAGCTCCTCCTCGGACACGGTCGGCTCGCCGTCCACGCGATCCTTGCCCCAAAGCTTGCGCAAAAGGAACAAAAGGATCATCACCAGCGCCACAATGGGCGACAACAAGAGCGTGAGAATACGGGTGGGGATCGCCACCACGCGCGACACGCCGTCAGCGTGCTGCTTGGCAAGGTTTTTGGGCACGATCTCGCCACAGATCAGGATCACGATGGTAACCGCAACCGTGGCGATCGTGGACGCCACTCCCTCGTGCCCCGGGAACAGATCCATGATGATCAGCGTGGTGCAGGTGGAAACGGCGATGTTGGCAAGGTTGTTTCCGATCAGAATCGAGGAAAGCGACGTGGTAAAGTTTTCCGCAATGCCGTGTGCCATCTTGGCGGTCCTGGACCCCTCGTCAGCGGCACGGCGCAAGCGCATTCTGTTCGCGGTATTGAACGCGATCTCAGATGCGGAGAAATAGGCGGAAAGGCAGACCATCACAAGGATCACGGCGTATGCCCACCACATATCGGAAAAATGCGCGGCAAACATTATGCGTCCACCTCCTTTTCCTCGGCAGGGGCAAGGCGCTCGGCCAGCTCCTCGTCGTCAAGGAAATGCACCACCACGTAGGTGGGGCGTCCGTCCTCGATGCTTTCCACGGTGAATTCCAAATGGTCGTAAAGAAAGCTCTCGTCCTGCTCGGGCATTCTGCCGAGCGACTCCAGAATGAGAGAGATCACGGGCTTGTTGCCAAGTCCGCGGGGGGATTGATACAACCCCGCACGCTCATAGAGCGTGCCCATCAGCAAGCGCGTGCTGACCATGTACTTGTTGCCGCCAAGCGGCTGGAAGTTGCGGTCGACGATATCCTCCTCGTCGAAGATCTCGCCCACCAACTCCTCCAAAATATCCTCTATGGTCACAAGACCCAGAAGCCGTCTTTTTTCATCACGCACCAGCGCAATGTGATGCTTATGCTGGCGCATATCGGTCAGTAAGTCACCGATCTTGGTTTCCTCGCGCACAAAACGCGGCGTGGAAAGCAGGGATCGAAGCTTTACGTGGGGGTCGCGGCGGTATTCCATCAGGAACGTGCGAATGCGCAGCATGCCCACGATGCGATCGGGGTGACCGGCATACACGGGAATGCGCGAATGGTTCGCCTCGCGGATAAACGCCAGCACCTGCTCGTTGGTCGAGCCGGCGTCCAGCATCTCGATATCGCGCACCATCGTCATCACGTCGCCGACAACGGTGTCGCCAAACTCCAGGGCGGATTTGAGCATATCGCCCTGCTCCTCGTCCACAACGCCCTCCTCCTCAACCGTGTCCAGGATCTCCTTGAACTCCTCCTCGGTAAAGGACGGCGCCTCCTGTGTTTTGGAGAACAGTCGCGTCACCGCGTTAGAGATCTTGGCAAAAAATCCTGCGATCGGAGAAAGCACGCGCATGAGCATGCGCAGCGAACGCTGGAAAAACAGCGAAACGCTTTGCGCACGGTCGTTGGCGAAGCTTTTGGGGATCATTTCGCTGAGCAAAAAGATCACCGCCGTGGTCGCCGCCGAGCACGCGATGGAAAAGGCAAACGACTCCACAAACGCCTCGCCGCGGTCGGCAAACATCTGCGTCGCCAGCACTGTGGCAACGGATGCCGCGGCGATCTTGGTGACGTTATTACCCACAAGCAGCGTGGAAAGCGCCTTTTCGAAATGATTCAATACGTAAAGCACGCCGCGGGCGCGTCTGTTGCCGTCATCCGCCAGCGTTTTGATCTTGATTTTGTTGACCGCCGAGAACGAGCTTTCCGCAGCCGCGAAATACGCTCCCCCGATCACACAAAGGGCAAATACGATCCATAAGGGTATACTGTCCGGACCCATGATAAGAAAAACCAACTCCTTTTTTCAATATTAAACTTAATTATAGCATAATTTTTTCTTTTTGTCAACGCGATCACACCTTTTGCGAAAATCGTTGCCGGGGACACGACGCAAGATGCTTTCAGGGCGCACAAAAAGCATCGCAAAAGTAAGAAAAACTCACACCGTTGTGACTCTAAATCAAAAAAGGTATCCGTGCGCCTTGACACGGGGTGGGCAGGCGCAGTATAATAAGGACAACGAAGAAAACGGAGGAAACCGTATGAAGATCGTCGTTGCAGATGCCGCCACCCTTGGCACTGATCTGGACCTTTCTCACCTGAGTGCACTCGGCGAGGTGGAGATCTACGCCACCACCGCCCCCTCTGACATCGCCGCGCGCTTTGCGGGCGCGGACGTCGCCATCATAAACAAGCTGCGCATGAACCGCGAAACGCTGGGTGAACACCCTACACTCCGCCTGATTGCGGAATGTGCTACGGGCTTTGACAACATCGACCTTGCCTACTGTCGTGAAAACGGCATCGCCGTCGCCAACGTAAAAGGCTATTCTACACATAGTGTGGCACAGCTCACGCTTTCAATGGCGCTTTCCCTTGCCACCAATCTCCCCGATTTCCGCGCGTGTGTCGCGGATGGCTCCTATACCGCGGGGAGTGTTGCCAATCGCCTTACCCCTGTGTTCCACGAGCTTTACGGCAAGACCTGGGGCATTGTGGGCGCAGGTAACATCGGCGCGCAGGTCGCCGCGGTGGCGCGCGCGATGGGGTGCCACGTGATCGGATTTTCCCGCACGTCCAAGGAAAATATCGAGCAAGTCGGCCTTGAGGAGCTGTGCCGCCGTGCCGACGTGATCTCGGTGCACCTGCCGCTCTCCGAGCAGACGCGCGGAATCATCGGGGAAAAGGAGATCGCGCTGATGAAAAAGGACGTGATCCTCGTCAACGTGGCGCGCGGCGCCGTAACCGACGAGCAAGCCCTCGCCGACGCGATCCTGCAAGGGCGCATCGGCGGCCTTGGCGTGGACGTTTATTCCACCGAACCCTTCCCCGAAAGCCACCCCTTTTACCCCATTCGCAACCATCCGCGCACCTGCTTTACGCCGCATATGGCGTGGGGTGCCAAGGAAGCGCGCGAGCGCTGCCTTGCCGAGGTAGCAAAAAACATCAAGGCCTTTGCCGACGGCGAGCGCCGCAACCGCGTGGATTGAGCAGTTCCCCCGCGTGAGTAGAGCAACGCTTGCCGTGCACACTCCCGCCAGTGCCGTTTTCTCACACCGTTGTGGGGGTAAATATCAAAAAGATGTCAAAAGCACCCGCTGCCAAGGCGGGTGCTTTTAATATTTGGCTCCGCATTCAAGCGTTTCTTTAACAAAGCCGTAGATATCCACATCACTATAGCTTTGCTGCCGTGACTTTTTGCAATTTCAAACCCGTAGAAGCGTCAATTCCTTTATAAGAACCTCGGGGGACGATGAAAAGAACGTTGCGAAGTGGCAGGGGGGGTGGGTGAAGGTAGGGGTAGATCATCAGCGACATCATAGATTATCTAACTCGGCACGGCGTGCCGAGTTGGCAAGCTTGCCTTGCGCCAACCTGTGCCGCATTTGCTATGCAAAACGGCAAGCGTTGCCCGTCACCGCGCTTCGCGCTGTGCCTTTTGCACGCAGATGACGCCGTTTAAGTCCAAAGGCAGGGGGGGCAAAGAAAAAGACCGCCAAACGGCGGTCTTTTTCTTTGGCTCCCCCTGCTGGGCTTGAACCAGCGACATCATGATTAACAGTCATGCGCTCTACCGACTGAGCTAAGGAGGAATATCTCATATTCCTCCTTAGCTCATGCTAATTCGGAATACTATTTTCACACTCTTTCGAGTGAATTTTTTAAGGGGTTACAGCGCAAACCGTAACCCCTCGTTCAACCCGAAGGGTTGCTTTGTGTTGGCAATGAGCTATCTTCCCGGTCCGTCGCCAGACAAGTATTGTCGCCACAGCAGAGCTTAACTTCCGTGTTCGGAATGGGAACGGGTGGACCCTCTACGCTAAAATCACTGACTTTTGGTGCACCTTCAG
>JAZRFG010000105.1:0-1363 GCA_045661265.1 Eubacteriales bacterium | reverse complement strand
CCGCGATTTCAAGGTGCTCCCCGACGGGCGGATGCTGCCGCAGATCGCCTTTTTCCGCGAGAAATATCCCTTTCCCGCGGTGCTGGAAAACGGGCGCGAGTGGATGACGCTCCAGCCCAACGAAATGGTGACCACCTGGCCCGCCATCGCGGCGGCGCGCGGGCGCGTGCTGACCTTTGGCATGGGGCTTGGCTATTTCACCTACCACGCGGCGCAAAAGCCCGAGGTGGAAAGCGTGACGGTGGTGGATATCTCGGGGGACGTGCTGGAGCTGTTCCGCACCGACATCCTGCCGCAGTTCCCACACAAGGATAAAATTCGTCTGGTGCAAAAGGACGCCTTTGCGTTTGCCGAGGAGGATATGGCGGGCAACTTTGACTACGTTTTCGCCGACATCTGGCACGACGTGGGGGACGGACGCGAGCCGTATCTGAAAATGAAGGAGTACGAGCAACGCTTCCCCGACATCCGGTTTGATTTCTGGCTTGAGGACACCATCAAATGCTATCTGCGCGAGGATCTGTGGGATCTTCCAAAAGCATAAAAAACGACCCGTTACGGGTCGTGTTTTCTTTCCTTGGGACAATTGCGCGCTCGCGCAAGGATTTTTTTGATTTTTTTGCGGAAAAACCGTTGAGATTTTCGGCGTTATTCGTTATAATATAAGATGAATAAGTTTTTGTACGAGGTAACTATGAAAACCAATCGCCAACAACATATCCGCAACTTCTCGATCATCGCCCATATCGACCACGGCAAGTCCACGCTTGCCGATCGCTTGCTGGAGGCCACGCAGACGGTTTCTCAGCGCGAGATGGAGGAGCAGCTGCTTGACAATATGGATCTGGAGCGCGAGCGCGGCATCACCATCAAGGCGCGCGCCGTCAGATTGCAATACAAGGCACAGGACGGCGAGGACTATGTCCTCAATCTGATCGACACCCCCGGCCACGTGGACTTTAACTACGAGGTCTCCCGCTCGCTCAACGCGTGCGAGGGCGCGCTGCTTGTGGTGGACGCCACACAGGGCATTGAGGCGCAAACGCTTGCCAACGCCTATCTCGCCGTGGACGCGGGCCTTGAGATCCTGCCCGTGATCAACAAGATCGACCTGCCCTCCGCCGATATTGAGGGCACGCGCCGCGAGGTCGAGGACGTCATCGGCATCCCCGCCGAGAACTGCCCTGCGGTTTCCGCCAAGGTGGGGCTCAATATCCCCGATGTGCTGGAGGCCGTGGTGCGCGACATTCCCGCCCCCGACGGCGACGAGAACGCGCCCCTCAAGGCACTCATCTTCGATAGCTATTACGACAGCTACCTCGGCGTCGTGGTCTACGTGCGCGTGGTAGATGGCACGCTCCGT
>JAZRFG010000104.1:0-1190 GCA_045661265.1 Eubacteriales bacterium | reverse complement strand
TATCGCGGCTGGCGGGCGGCCAATGACCGCCCCTACAGGTTTGTTCGTAGCCGCGAAATGCGTCGTGAATACGGCGGCACCGCCCTACATTGTTGGCAGGTTGAATGAAACAAAATGGCTGTTCTTGTACATTGCAGGGGCGCGCACTGCGCGCCCGCCATCCGCGACCAACGAAAACGGCGGGAGCCACGCCCCCGCCCTACTGACAAGAGGTCTGTTTTCTCGTGTTGTAGGGGCTGCCACTGGCAGCCCGCGGGCGCGCAGTGCGCGCCCCTACAAGCACCCCCTCGCCTTCCAACACAAAAAGGAGCAAGCAACGCTTGCTCCTTTTTTATTTTAAGAAAAAATGTGACGCCGCTTTTTTGCCTGACGTGCAAGAAGCAAGTCAGACGAGGCGTAAGCGCGCAAGTGGCGCGACGGCGTAGTTGCCTACGTCGAGCGTCACGCGACACGCGACAACGAAGTATGACGCCGCTTATTGCTCGTCAGGATCGTCAGGGATATAATCCTTTTTTTGCTGTAACTGCGCCGCCAGCATCATATCCTTGACCTTCATCAATCTTGTGATATTGCCGCGCTCGTTTTCGTCAAGCTTCAATTTGATCTGACGGATCCCCGCCAGATATTGCGGGATCATAATGTGCTCCAGCGCATTGACGCGGCGGCGCGTGCGCTCGATCTCGTCCGCCATCAGCATCGCTTCCTTTTCCAGCTGCGCCATCTCGATCATCGGCGCTTGCAAGTCGGCGAGCGCCGCGATCGCGGCGTCCATGCTGCCGCCCGTGAAGGCAAAGCCGTAGTTGCAAAGCTCGCTTTCCGCACCCGTTTGGCCACTAAATTGCGGCACGTTCACGCTCATACGGTTACGATAGGTGACGTCCACCTGCGCCGATCTGCGCGGAAGCAAAAGCGCCGTTTGCAGCATCTTGGGGTCGCTCACGGCGCCCGCGGCGGCAAAGGACGCATACGCCGCCACCAGCTTTGGCTCCACCTCGGCGCGCAAGGCGCGCGCGCGGCGGACGATCTCCAAGAATTGTTGCATGAGCCCATCGCACTTGTCCTTGAGGAGCTTATGCCCGCGCCGTGCCGTGGCGTAGCGCGCTTGCAGCTTTTTGAGCTCCATGCGCGTCGGGTTTACTCGCATTTCCATAGCAAATTCCCCTTACTGCTCGTTCTTGGGCCAGTATTTT
>JAZRFG010000103.1:0-6903 GCA_045661265.1 Eubacteriales bacterium | reverse complement strand
GGTGAACTCCATATCCTGCATGTCGTGGTAGTGGTTCTCCAGGATCTTGCAAACCTCGATGAACTGTGCGTAAGCCTCGGGGAACAGCTTTGCCATCTCGTCGATCTTCATGGGAGTACGAACGCCTGCAACAACGTCCTCGCCCTGCGCGTTGGTCAGGAACTCGCCCATCATCTTCTTCTCGCCGGTTGCGGGGTCACGGGTGAAGGCCACGCCGGTGCCGCAGTCGTCGCCCATGTTACCGAATGCCATTGCCTGCACGTTAACGGCAGTGCCCCAGGAGTAGGGAATGTCGTTGTCGCGGCGGTAAACGTTTGCACGGGGGTTGTCCCAGGAACGGAACACGGCCTTAACGGCGCCCATCAGCTGCTCCTTGGGATCGGTGGGGAAGTCAGCACCGATCTTTGCCTTGTACTCGGCCTTGAACTGCTCAGCCAGCTCCTTGAGGTCGTCAGCGGTCAGCTCGACGTCAAGCTTCACGCCCTTCTCTTCCTTCATCTTGTCGATGAGCTCCTCGAAGTACTTCTTGCCGACCTCCATAACGACGTCGGAGTACATCTGGATAAAGCGGCGATAGCAGTCGTAAGCCCAACGAGCGTTGCCGGACTTCTCAGCCATAACCTTAACCACGTCCTCATTCAGGCCGAGGTTCAGAATGGTGTCCATCATGCCGGGCATGGATGCGCGTGCGCCGGAACGAACGGAAACAAGCAGGGGGTTGTCAAGGTCGCCGAACTTCTTGCCGGTGACAGCTTCCATCTTTACGATGTACTCGTTGATCTCTGCCTGGATCTCAGGGTTGATCTGACGGCCGTCCTCGTAATACTTGGTGCAGGCCTCGGTGGAAATGGTGAAGCCCTGGGGAACGGGAAGACCGATGTTGGTCATCTCGGCAAGGTTTGCACCCTTACCGCCCAGGATCTCACGCATGGTGGCATTACCTTCGGTGAAAAGGTAGCAGTACTTCTGTGCCATAGTGAAAATACCTCCGAAAATTTTTTATTCTGTGGTTTTTGAGTATCTGTAACGGGAAAACATGGCATTCCCGTACGCAACGCTTAATATTATAACATAATATAGGAGAAAATACAAGTCCTCGCGCAAAAAAAGTGAAAAAAGAGGTAAAAGTTTTTTGAACAGAGGCACAAAAAGGCAAAAAGGATTTGACAGGGGGGCGCTTTGGGTGTATAATGAGTGCAATAGCTTTTGATTTCGTCAGCGCGGGGCTCCGTGGTGGCGTTTTCGTGCGTTGTGCGGCACTCGGAGGAAATATGGCAAACATTTTTGACCTTTTTAAGAAAATCGAAAAGAATACGCCCGCAGTGCAGGGCCCCGTAACGCATTTGATCGTGGGGCTCGGCAACCCCGGTGCACAGTATGCGAATACCCGCCACAATGCGGGCTTTTTGGCGCTGGATGCCATCGCGGAAAAGTTGGGCGTGCGCATCGACCGCACGCGCTTCAAGGCGCTCACGGCAGAGGCGTCGCTTGGCGGCGCACACGTGCTGCTTTTGAAGCCGCAGACCTTTATGAACCTGTCCGGCGAGGCGGTGCGCGAGGCCGCGGCGTTCTATCACATCGAGCCCGCGAATATCATCGTGATCTATGACGACATCAATCTTGCCGTCGGCCGTTTGCGCGTGCGCGGCAAGGGCAGTGATGGGGGACACAACGGCATCAAGAGCATCATCGCACAGCTGGGCTCCAACGAGTTTCCTCGCGTGCGCGTGGGCGTGGGCGAGCGTCCCAACCCCGCATACGACCTGGCGGATTGGGTCCTTTCTGCCTTTACCCCTGCCGTGCGCGAGGCGCTCGCGGCAAGCTTCCCCGCGGTGCAGGCGGGAGCCGAGCTGCTGGTGAAGGGCGACCTTGCCGCCGCGCAGCAGCGCTGTAACGGAGTGGGCGCATGCTGATCCGCGAGGCGTTTTTGGCGGACAAGGAATACCGCCAGCTTTTCGCCGACCTGCAAAACGCGCTCGGCGCGCGCGCACTGCCCTTTGTGGCGTGCGGACTTTGCGACGGCGCCGCAGATGGCCTGATGGCATCGCTTTTTTGCTCACTTGAAAAAAAGGGGGCGGTGCTTTGCGTTCTGCCCGAGGAGAAGGAGTGCAACCGCCTACAGGCGCATTTGGCGCAATACGGACTGCGCACGGCGTTCTATACGGCGCGCGACCTGACCTTTTATAACATCACTGCCTCGCACGAGTACGAGTACGACCGCATTCGCGTGCTTTGGGGGCTTTCGCAGGGGGATTTCGACGTGATCCTCACCACGCCAGACGCGGCGCTCGGCTATACCGTGTCGCGTGAGCGACTGGCGGCGCACACGCTGCATCTGGACGAGAGCACGCTGTGCGATCCCGCAGCCCTTGCGGAAAAACTGGTCGCGGCCGGCTACGCCCGCGTGGAGCTTGTGGAGGGGCCGGGACAGTTTGCACTGCGCGGCGGCATCGTGGATATCTACGCGCCGCACCTGCGCGCGCTTTCTGCCGAGAACAGGATTGTCACGGGCGCGGCGCCCTTGCGCATCGAGTTGTTCGGTGACGAGATCGACCGTATGGGACTTTTTGACGCGGAAACACAGCGCGTGCACACGATGGTGACAGCGTGCGAGATCCCGCCTGCCCGCGAGGTGCTGGTGGACGCCGCAGCGAGAGAGAGATTGCGCGAGGCGGTCGAGGGGCAGCTTGGCAAATGCCGTGATGAGCGCGCCAAGGAGGAGCTTCGCGCCGAGCTTGCGGAACTGGAGCTTGGCGGCGAGGTGCGCTTCGCCGACAAATATCTGTCGTTGATCGACCCCGCTTGCGAGTGCCTGCTTTCCTATTTCGAGAGAGGCTCGCTTGTGGTCATGCGCGGCACGAACGCGATCAACGACCGCCTGAAGGCCTCTGCCTGGCACCGCGACGAAACGATCAAGGAATTGCTTGAAAGTGGTACCGTTATGGCCCGTTTTGCGGAATACAGCCGTCCAAACAGTGCTTTTGAGCGCTTTTTGGACGAGAGTGTTCCGTTGCATATCGACTCGATCGCCGAGGGGCTTTCTGGCAAAAGACTGTCGGGGCTTTACAGCTTCCGCACCAAGCATACCGTTCCCTACGGCGAGCGCTTTGATCTTCTTTTGGAGGATCTTTCGCATTATCACGACGCCAAGCAGCGTGTGATCCTTGCCGCAGAGAACGAGACCTCTGCCGAGGATATGAAAAAACAGTTGCGCGCACAGGATATTTATGCGCGTGTCGCGTGCGCGGGCGAGAGCGTTCTCCCCGAGAGGGGCGAGGTGTTGATACAGTGGCGTGAGCCGAGCAGCGGCTTTGAGCTTTCCGGCGCGGGCGTGGCGATCCTGTCCCTTGCCGAGGATATGCGCCGTGGCGGTCTTTCCGCCGCGGGCAAGCTGCGCCACGCGAAAAAGAAAAAAAGCGGTAAGGGGCAGATCCTTTCCTACGCCGAGCTTCAGGTGGGGGATCTGGTGGTGCACGAGGCGCACGGCATCGGGCGCTATATGGGGCTTGAAACTCTTACCATTGATGGGGTAACGCGAGATTACGTCAGTATCCAGTACGCGGGCAGCGACCAGTTATTTTTGCCCTGCGACCGTCTGGACAGTGTATCCAAATACATCGGTGCACACGCCGACGACGGCATGGTCAAGCTCTCCCGCTTCGGCGGTGGCGACTGGAAAAAGGCCAAGGCACGTGCCAAGGCGGCCGTGGCGGATATGGCCAAGGATCTCATTCGCCTTTATGCCGAGCGCGAGCGCAAGCCCGGCTTTGCTTTCCCCGCAGACGACGCCTATCAGCTGGATTTCGAGGCCGCCTTTGCCTTTGAGGAGACCGAGGGGCAGATGAGCGCCGCTGCCGATATCAAGACGGATATGATGTGTGCAAAGCCAATGGATCGCCTGCTTTGCGGCGACGTGGGCTTTGGCAAGACCGAGGTGGCGCTGCGCGCCGCCTACAAGGCGATTCTGGCGGGCAAGCAGGTGGCGATCCTGGTGCCGACCACCATTCTCGCGCTTCAGCATTACCAAACGATACAGTCGCGTATGCGCGCCTTTGCGGTGCGCGCGGATATGATCTCCCGCTTCCGCACTCCCAAACAGCAGCAGGCCACGCTGCGGCGCCTTGCGCGCGGTGACGTGGATATCGTGGTGGGCACCCACCGCCTGATCTCCAAGGACGTGCAGTTTAAGGATCTGGGACTTTTGATCGTGGACGAGGAGCAGCGCTTCGGTGTGGCGCAAAAGGAAAAGATCAAGCAGATGGCGGGCAACGTGGACGTGCTGACGCTCACCGCAACGCCGATCCCGCGCACGCTGAATATGGCGATGAGCGGCATTCGTGATATCTCCGTGCTGGACGAGGCGCCCGGCGACCGCCTGCCCGTGCAGACCTACGTACTGGAGGACGACGAGCTGATCGTCGAGGAAGCGATCCGCCGCGAGCTTCGCCGCGGTGGGCAGGTCTTTTATCTGCACAACACGGTGGAGAACATCAACGAATTGGCGGCGCAGATCTCCCATAATATTCCCGAGGCGCGCGTGACCGTGGCGCACGGCCAGATGAGCAAGGATCAGCTGGAGCGCATTTGGGGGGATATGATCTCGGGTGAGATCGACATTCTTGTCAGCACCACCATCATCGAAACCGGCATCGACGTGCCGAACGCGAACACGCTGATCGTGGATAACGCGCACCGTTTGGGGCTTTCTCAGCTCCATCAGCTGCGTGGGCGCGTGGGGCGCTCGCCCCGTCGCGCGTATGCGTACTTCACCTATCCCAAGTCCAGGTCGCTCACCGACGTGCAGCGCAAGAGATTGGAGGCGATCCGCGAGTACGCCGAGTTCGGCGCGGGCTTCCGCATCGCATTGCGCGACCTCGAGCTGCGTGGCGCGGGCAACCTGCTCGGCTCCCAGCAGCACGGGCACCTGGACGCCGTGGGCTATGAGCTTTACGTCAAGCTTCTTGAGCGTGCGGTCCTGGAAGAACGGGGCGAAACGGTAGTGGAAAAGCCGGAATGCATTGTCAACCTTTCCTTCGACGCGTGCCTGCCCGAGCGCTACGTCAAGTCTGCCACTCAGCGTATGTCGCTGTACAAGCGCATCTCGCTGATCGCGTCGCAATACGACCTTGACGATATGACTGATGAGTTGCTCGACCGTTACGGCAATCTGCCCGCAGCGGCAGCCAATCTCTTGGAGATTTCTCTCATTCGCTCGCTCGCGCAGAACGCGGGCGTGACCCAGCTGCGCCAGAACGGCGCAGAGCTGTTCATCGCCGCCCCCGCCCTTGAGCTTGAGGTGTGGATGCTGCTTGCCGATGAATTCAAGGGCAAGATGCGCATGATGATGTCGGATAACCCCACGATCCGCTTCCGTATGGAAAAGGGAAAGCGGGGGCTTGAGGAAGTGAAAGCACTTTTCCTGCGCTACGGCGAGCTCGCAGCACAGGTCAATACCAAAAAGTAAGGATGGAAAAGAACATGAAAAGAAGAATCCTGTCGGCACTGGCACTCCTGCTTGTGCTGTGCATGCTTTTCGTCGGCTGCGCCAATCACGGCAAAACGATGATCGAGGCGGGGGATCACGAGATCTCCGTCAACGTCTTCCAGCTCTATCTCTCGCGTATGAAGGGCACGCTTGCCCAGGCGGGCGAGAACGTGGGCAACGCCGAGTACTGGAAGCAGTATGTCAACCTGGACGGCCAGACGTACAGCGAATTCTACACGCAAAAGGTGCTGGAGGGATTGAAGCAGATCGGTGCCGCACTGTATCTGTTTGATGAGTTGGGACTTTCGGTGAGCAGCGAGGCCGAGGACGCCATCGACGCGTGGATCGAGGCACTCATCGAGCAGGTGGGCGAGGGCTCGGAAACCAAGCTCAACTCTATCCTTTCCGCCTACGGTGCCAACGTCACGGTCCTGCGCGATGCGTGCCTGATCGAGGCCAAGCTGGACGCGCTCAAGACGGCGCGTTACGGCCAAAACGGCTCGCTGATCTCCGCCACGGCCAAGGAAGAGTTCTATCAGCAAAGCTACTACCGCGGCTATCAGATGCAGTTAGCAAACTTCTATTTTGATCGTGAGGTAGACACATACGGCAACACCGTTTACTATCAGACGCAAAAGGCATCCGACGGCACCGTTTCGCTGACGGATCAGATCGCATACGACACCAAAAACGGTGTGGCGACCGAGGTGGAGGGCAAAACGGTCTACCGCGTGAAGAACGAGGACGGAAGCCTTGGCGAGATCGCATACGACAAGGAAAACGGCGGCATCAAGTATTTCTTCAACGAGAACGGCGATTACATCGTCAAGTATTATACCGATGCGCAAATGGCGGAGCGCTATGAGCTTCTTGTGAAGATTGCCGAGGAGTGCCAGGACAACGAGCAGCTTTTCCTCAAATACGTGGAAACCTTCTCCGACAATGTCGAGTTCAATAAGGCCTATGCCCCCAACGGCATGTATTTCGCGGTAGGCGGCTATATGGGCGATGGCGTTTTCCAAAGCTTCTCTAACGAGCTTGCCAAGCTGGAGGTCGGTGACCTTGTGATCCTACAGAACGCAGAGGGCGGCTACAACCTTTTGATGCGCGCCGAGCTTGACAAGGGAGCGTGGGCGGCACAGGAAAACAGCCGCTGGTTCCAGAACCTCGCCGAGCTTGCCATGGAGTATATGCTGCAAAAGGAGACCGCTCCCTATTTGCAGTACGTCACGGTGGACGAGGAGCTTGCCGCGATGGTAGACATCACGATGGTGGCGGCAAACAATTATTACTGATTTTGAAAAAGGGGCTTGACAAGGCCCCTTTTTTGCATTATACTAATGCCGTAACCGCATAAAAATCGGGGGAGCTGCCGTACGGCGGCTGAGATGGGCTTGGCCCGAACCCTTTAACCTGAT
>JAZRFG010000102.1:0-1270 GCA_045661265.1 Eubacteriales bacterium | reverse complement strand
TCGGCACCGATCAGGGCCTGCATCGCCTCGTTCATCACGCGCACGCGCCCCTGATCGTCCACGATCACGTAGGGCAGCGCCACGGTGTATTTGAACAGATTGTGCATTTTATCATTCAGCGTCAGGTGCATCACCTGCTCGTTTCTCTTGCGATATTGCTTGATCAGATAGATCACGTAGACCAAGAGTGCAAAAAGCAGATACGCGCAGAAGAATATGCCCGCGATCCCGGACGGGGGCGCCTTGTAGAGCCGACCGACCGCCAGATACGCACCGAAAAACAGGGCGCCGAGCAACACGGTCACAAGCAACGCTATGCCGTAGTCGAAGCGGTAGGAACGATCGTTTCTTTTTTGCATCATTTCTCTCCTTTGTGATAGTCAGCGAAATCTCGCTTTACTTGTTGTCCTCGCGCTTTCCTCTCATCGCAAGCGCCGCCAAAAGAATGCGGATCGCACCCACCGTTGCGGCCAGCAGGAGCGCCAGAGAGGGATAGTTGAACAGCAGCAGCAGCGCAACGATCAAAAGCGCGGTGGAAAATCTTGTGCGCTTGGCACCCGGCTTGCCCATCAGGGCGCCGGCGCCCACCAGCACGAGCGCGGGCTCAAGCACGATGGCAAGGTTCTCGCAGACCGTGCCGAAAACGCTGCCGGAGGCAGCCGCCCCCGCAATATAGGCAAACAGGAACGCGCCCGCGGCGATCGGGGACACGGTCATCGCGCCGATGCGCAAGGGGACGCGCGAGAGCGTATTCCAGGCGGTCAGCACGCGCAGATAGGTGCGGAAGATCAAAAACGACAGCACGCCGCACGCCGCAAGGAAAAAGCCGATCAGCGTGTTGCCAAGCAGCGCGCCCACGTTGTAAAGATCCACATCGGAAAACGCGATGTCGATTCCCTGTTGTGCATACAGCGCGGTTGCATCCTGAAACACGCGCGTAATGCCCGCGCGTACAAGCTCCGCGAGGTAGGTAAAGGGGTCGGGGGCGGGAAAGGGGGTCAGCGCGCGCAGCCAGTACCAGACCAGATACGTTACCACGCCCGACACGGCCAGCACCGCCCCAAGCGTCAAGAGCACGGGCGTTTGCGGGCGGCAGTTCAGTATCGCGTGCCCCAGCACCAGCGAAAGTGCCACGGGGATCAGCACCAAAAGGGCGAGCAAGGGGTCCGTCACCGCGGCGGCGACGGCGTATGCCGCCACGGGAAGCGCGAGGAGCGCGAGATACTTTCTCTCGCGGCAATGGATCAGAAGAAATCCGCCGCCGATGCCG
>JAZRFG010000101.1:0-5432 GCA_045661265.1 Eubacteriales bacterium | reverse complement strand
AACAAAAAGGCGACCGCAACGCGATCGCCTTTTTTACATGTATCAGCGGGAGCGGAACAAGCTCATGATCTGATCGAAATCGTCCAGATCCGTGGTGGGTGCCGCGGGTGCTTGCTCTGCGGCAGGCGCGGGTACCTCGGGAGCAACGGGCTCCTCGGCAGCAGCTGCAACAACGGGAGAGACCGGCTCCTCGGGAGCTGCGGGCTCGGCCACAACGGGTGTCACCACCTCAGCAGGAGCGACAAAGGGATTGAAGCTCTCCTTGGTGACGGGCTGCTCGCTTTGGGTATTGTCAAAGCCGGTAGCGATGATCGTCACGCGCATCTCGTCCTCCAGCGAATCGTCAAAGACCAGACCCCAGATGACGTTGGCATCGGGGTGTGCCGCCTCAGAGATCATCGTGGAAGCCAGATCCACGTCCTCGAGTCCCACGTCGTGAGAAGCGGTGATGCTGATCAGGATACCGTGCGCGCCGTGGATCGAAGTCTCAAGCAGCGGGCTGCTGATCGCGGCCTTGGCGGCCATGATCGCCTTTTCGGGTCCGGTGGCACCACCCACGCCCATATGCGCGTAGCCGGCATCCTTCATCACAGAGGTGACGTCGGCAAAGTCAAGGTTGATAAAGCCGGGAACGTTGAACAGCTCGGAGATGCTCTGCACACCGCGACGAAGCACGTCGTCGGCGATCTCAAAGGCGTTGCCGAGCGTCACGCGGGTGTCGGACACCTGCTTGAGCTTTTCGTTGGGGATCACGACGAGCGAGTCCACGTACTGGCGCAGCTCCTTGATGCCGTTTTCCGCCTGCTCCATACGGCGCTTGCCCTCAAAGGTAAAGGGCTTGGTTACGATACCCACGGTAAGGATCCCCATTTCGTGTGCCACGCGCGCCACGATGGGGGCTGCGCCCGTACCCGTGCCACCGCCCATACCGGCGGTCACAAACACCATATCGGCACCGCTAAGTGCCTGTCTGATCTCATCAATCGACTCCTGTGCAGCGCGCGCACCCACGTCGGGATTTGCACCTGCGCCAAAGCCGCGCGTGATCTTTTCACCGATGACCATCTGGGTGGGGGCCTCGGACTTGCGAAGCGCCTGACGGTCGGTGTTGACGGAGATAAACTCTACGCCGCGAATATTGGCGGCGATCATACGGTTGACAGCGTTATTGCCGCCGCCACCCACGCCGATGACGCGAATGACAACGCCGCTTTCAAATTTGTTATCACTTTCAAAGGTCATTGGTAACATCCTCCCTTTTCGGACAAGCGGCGATCCCGCCGCACTTAAAAAATACTTATATATATTTTAATATAAAGTCGCGCGAAAAGCAAGACGTTTTACAAATATTTTTTCAAAACTGCTCGACAAAAAGGAAAACGCGTCCTCAAGACCTTTTCAGTAGCACGCAAATATCCCGCCAGATGCGTTTGTTAGCGTCCGGACGGTGCAGCTCGCGCATACGCTCGCCCATCTCCTTGCGCCTTTTTTCATCTGCAAGCAGCGACACCACCTCATCGCCAAGCCGTGAAAGCTCCCCCTCGGCCAGCAGCAAAGCGCCCCCCCGCGCGGCGGGCGCCATCGCATTTTTGCGCTGATGATCCCCCGTGACGTTTGGAGACGGCACAAGAATCGCGGGGCGCCCCAGCGCCGCAAGCTCGCTCACGCTCATCGCACCAGCGCGACAAATTACCAGATCTGCCGCCGCCATATAGCGCGGCATCTGTGAAATATACGGCACCAGCGAGAGGTTGGGACAGAGGTCTAAACCGCGCTCGCAAAAGCGCGCGTGCATCTGCTCGTATTCCCGCTTCCCCGCCGCGTGCAAATAAAAGACGTCGGGGCGTGCCGCAAGCTTTTCCATCAGTGAAAGCGCGGCGCGGTTGAGCTCGCTTGCCCCAAGACTCCCTCCAAAGGAAAGCAAAAAATGCCGCGTCCCCTTGGGAAGCTGCGCGGGCATCGGCGCGGTATAACCGCGCGGCAAGGGGTTCCCCACGACAAGGGAATGTGCGCCGCTTGGCAGGTGTGAAAGTGCCTCCTCAAAATTCAGCCACACGCGATCCAACCGCCTTGCCAGCGCCCGCACGGCAAGACCCGGGGCGGCGTTTGATTCGTGTACGGCAGCAGGAACACCCAAGTCGCACGCTGCGCGCAAGGCGGGATAGCACGCGTACCCCCCCGTGCCGATCACAATGTCCGGCGCAAACTCTTGAAGGATCCCGCGCGCGGCTTTTGTGGCGCGGTGCATACTGTATGCCGCCCTCACGTTGGAAAAAGAGAGCTTGCGAGAAAAACCCTTTGCGCAAAGCAAACGGATCTCATACCCGGCTTCCCTTACGATCTCCCCCTCCATTCCCCGCTCGCCGCCCACGAAAAGCAACTGCGCGCGGGGATCGTTTTCCAAGATAATATCCGCAATTGCAAGTGCGGGCGTGATGTGCCCACCCGTGCCGCCGCAAGTGATGATCGCTTTCATTCAACGCCTTTGCGTGCTGTAACGCGAAATCGACAGCACGATCCCCATTTCAAAAATTTGTATCGCCAGAAAGGTTCCGCCCGAGCTGAAAAACGGCAAGGAAACGCCCGTATTCGGCATGGAGTTCGTGACCACCGCCACGTTCAGTATCGTTTGCAGCGCCAGCTTCACGCATATGCCGTATACCGCAAGCGCGCTGAAGCGATCCGGCGCGTGCGCGGCGATGCGAAAGCCGCGCCAGCAAAGCGCCGCAAAAAGCGCCAGCACCGCCACGGCACCAAGAAAGCCGAGCTCCTCGCAGATCACGGTGAAGATAAAGTCGTTTTGCGGCTGGGAAACGTAGCCGTGCTTTTGCCTGCCGTTGCCAAGCCCCACGCCGAAAAGTCCGCCGGAGCCGATCGAATACAGCCCCTGCAATGTCTGCCACGCCGAGCCAAGCGGATCCACCTGTTCGATATGTAACCAGGTGTCCACGCGCACCTGCGCATAAGAGGACACAAGCACAAGCACACTACCCGCCACCACCACCGCGCCCGCCATCCAAGCAAGGTAGCGCAACCGCGTGCCGCCAAGAAACATCACCGACACGCTGAGCATACCGATGATCATTAGTCCCGAAATGTGCTTCTCCGCCGCCACAAGCAAAAGCACGGGGGCGATCAAGGCCGCCGGCAGCAGCACGCCATAGCGGAAGCTGCCGCCGCGGCGCTTCACAGAAATAATGCTTTTCTCGTGCTTACTCATCACAAGTGCCAGCACCAGCACCAGCGCCGTTTTGGCAAGCTCTGAGGGCTGTATCGTGATGGGCCCGAGCACAAGCCAGCGCTGCGCGCCGCCACCCACCGTGCCGATGAGAAGCACCAATACAAGCAAGAGCAGCGTGCCACCATACAAAAATACACCAAATCCGCGCCACAGTGCGGGTCTGGCGCAGAGCACGAACGGCACTGCAAGCGCGCAGGAAAGCAGCGCAAAAAGCAAATAGCGCTTAAAAAAATAGGTCGCGTCGCCATAAAATTGCGTGGCATAGATCGCACTGGCGCTCAGTGACATCACCGCGCCAAAAGAGAGCAAACAAAGCGCCAGCAAAAGAAAGGGCGCGTCAATGCTCCCCCGCCCCACGGCGTCCTTGCGCGGCGACACCCAAAGCTCGCCCCAGGTCATAGTGCGAAATAGCCAAGGACGGCAAAAAGAACGCCACATGCACCAAAGACCCGCACCACGCGCTCCTCACTCCAGCCGCCCTTTTCAAAATGGTGGTGCAACGGCGCCATACGAAGGATGCGCTTGCCGCCGCTGATCTTGAAATAAGCGACCTGCAGGATCACAGAAAACGCCTCGATCACAAAGACCCCGCACGCGATCAGCACGGCAAGCGGCGAGGGGGAAAGAACGGCATAGCCCGCGACCATACCGCCGAGAAAAAGAGAACCCGTGTCCCCCATAAAGATCCTGGCGGGGTGCGCATTAAAGCAAAGAAAGCCCAGCACCGCGCCAAGCAGCAGGCACCCCACAAGAAAGCCACCCTGCTCGCCCTTTGCGATACCGACAAGCAGCAAAAAAACGGAAAGTACGCCAACAAGCGAGGAAAGTAGCCCATCCACACCATCCGTGAGGTTGAGCGCGTTGATCACTCCCGTGAGAAAAAGAACGGCAAAGGGATAATACCACACGCCAAGCTCCAAGCGCGTGTCGGTAAACGGAAGTAAAAGCGAGGTGTCCAGACCAAAAAAGCGGCGCGCCATCAACAAAAAAGCCACACACAACGCCAACTGCAGCGCGTATTTCTGCGCGGCGGTAAGGCCTTGATTTTGCTTTTTGAGCAGCTTTTTGCGATCGTCAAAAAAGCCGATCATCCCACAAAAAAGCGCAAAGACGATCAAAAACAAGGGTTTTTGCCACGACAACTTCCCCCGCGCGATCCCAATGGGCAAGCACACACCCACACACAAAAGGATCGCCAGGATAAACCCAAGGCCACCGAGCGTGGGCGTGCCCGATTTGCTCATATGCCAGTTGGGGCCGATTTCAAGGATCGGCTGCGCCGCAAAACGGCGCAGCCACGGCACAAGGCACGCTTCGATCAGCACCGTCAGCAAAAACACCGAGAAAAGCAGAGCTCCCCCAAGCAAGAGCACCTCCCCGTTCATGAAAACCTCCTTATCCGCGCGGCAACGCGCTCCATATGCATCGCGTGCGATCCCTTGCAAAGCAGCACAGCGCTTTGCGGCGCGTGCGCAAGCACACAGCTTGCCAGCGCCGCTTCCTCGTCCGCCGCAAAGCAAAAGATGCGATCCCGCGTCATTCCCGCCTCCTCGGCACCCACGGCGATCTGCGCGGCAAGCGCACCATAGGTAACGAGCATCACGCATCCCGCCTTATGCACCGCCGCCCCCAGCGCCCGATGTAAAAAGCCGCTATAAGCACCAAGCTCCAGCATATCCCCCAAGATGGCCACCAAAGGGCGATCCTCACCCAGATGACGCGCACTCTCCAGTGCCGCGGTGCAGGACTCGGGAGAGGCGTTGTAGGTATCCTCGATCAAAAGGCGATCACCAACAAAAAAACGTTGTAAGCGCGGCGTTTGCGCGCCCGCACGCACAAGTCCCTCGCGGATCTCGTCACCGCTTTTGCCGCACAGCAGTCCGCAAGCACCGGCAAGAGCGATCACAGAACAGCCAATGCTGCCGGGGATCGGCCAGGTAAGATTAGTTATGACCGTATTTCCGTAGCGCAAATCACACCGCACGCCATCCTTGTCCATTGTAATGTTTTCCAGCAAAAAATCGGCGTCCTTGTCCGCGCCAACGCCATATATGTCGGATAACGGTATGGGAAATCCCATGTTTTTGAGCGAGGATGGGGCAAGCACGTACCCGCCCTTTTTCAAGCCGCAAGCAATGCTTGCCTTCTCGCGAAACAGCGTGAGAAGATCGCCGAAATGACCGATATGCGC
>JAZRFG010000100.1:0-36234 GCA_045661265.1 Eubacteriales bacterium | reverse complement strand
CGCAAGTTCTGGGTCGAGCACGGCAAGGCCTGCATCCGCATCGCTTCTTATTTCGCCAAGGAGACCGGCATTCCCTGTGTCATGAACATCTGGATCCCAGACGGCTACAAGGAAGTACCCGCTGACCGTATGGGCCCCCGCGCACGCTACGCTCAGTCCCTGGACGAGATGCTCACCGAGCCCTTCGACAAGAACGAGGTTCTGATCTGCCTTGAGTCCAAGGTGTTCGGCATCGGCGTTGAGTCCTACACTGTGGGCTCTGCCGAGTTCACGCTCAACTACGTCAACCAGAAGGGTCTTGTGCCCTTGATGGACAACGGTCACTACCATCCCACCGAGGTGGTTTCCGATAAGCTTTCCGCCATGCTCGTGTTCCACGACAAGGTCGCTCTGCACGTGACGCGCGGCGTCCGTTGGGATAGTGACCACGTGGTGCGCTTTGACGATGAGACCCGCGAGATCGCCAAGGAGATCGTGGCAAGTGGCCGTATGAATGACGTGGCCGTGGCGCTTGACTTCTTTGATGCCAGCATCAACCGCGTGGCTGCTTGGGTCGTCGGTATGCGCAATATGCAGCGTGCGATGCTTTCCGCGCTCCTCACCCCCCACGCTGACTGGAAGAAGATCCAGGATGCAGGCGACTTCACCAGCATGCTCGCCCTTTCCGAGGAGTTCAAGTCCATGCCCGAGTGTGTGGTCTGGGAGGAGTTCTGCAACCGTTGCGGCGTTCCCGCAGACGAGCAGTGGCTTGCCGAGGTCAAGAAGTACGAGGCAGAGGTCCTTCTGAAGAGATAATCAGGAGCTTTTGCTTACTTGAAAAAACAGAGAAACGCTCTCTTCACCGAAAGGCGGGGAGAGCGTTTTTTGGCGAAAATCAGGGGTGGAACGCTCCTCTTTTTATCCTATAAAAAGAGCGGAAGAGGGAACAGTTCTTTTTCCCGCAATAGAAAAAACGAAAAAAATCAAATATTTTTTAGGGAAATTACTTTACAAAAGGCGAATTTTTTGGTATACTATTATCCGTGGTAAAATTTTTATCTTCTGTTCTTTAACAGATAAAAGGAGTGTTGATTTATGAGCCGTATGATCGGTACTGTTTCCCGTGGTGTGCGCGCCCCCATTATCCGTGGTGGAGATAACCTTGTTGACATCGTCACCGACGCTATTATGGAAGCCGCAAAGGACGGTGGTTACGAGATCCGCAACCGCGATATCGTGGCAATGACCGAGTCCATCGTGGCCCGCGCCCAGGAAAACTACGTCACCATTGACAATATCGCCGAGGACGTTCGCAACAAGTTTGGCGGCGAAACCGTCGGCATTATCTTCCCGATCCTTTCCCGTAACCGCTTCTCTGTGTGCCTTACGGGTATTGCAAGAGGCGCTAAGAAGGTCGTCATCATGCTTTCCTACCCCTCCGACGAGGTGGGTAACCATCTGGTCAGCTTTGACGCCATCGATGCGGCAGGCATCAATCCTTACAGCGACGTGCTTGACATCAAGCGCTACCGCGAGTGCTTCGGCTTTGAGAAGCACACCTTCACGGGCGTGGACTACGTCGAGTACTACGAGCAGCTCGTGCGCGCCGAGGGTGCGGAGTGCGAGATCATTTTCGCAAACGACGCTCGTGCCATTCTTGCGCACACCGACAACGTGCTTTGCTGTGATATCCACACCCGCGCACGCTCCAAGAGATTGCTCAAGGCAGCAGGCGCCAAGAAGGTGTACGGTCTTGACGACATTATGTCCGCTCCCATCGGTAACAGCGGCTATAACGAAAAGTACGGTCTGCTCGGCTCTAACAAGGCCACCGAAGATAAGGTCAAGCTTTTCCCGCGCGACTGCCAGGGTCTTGTTGAGGGCATTCAGGATCGTGTTCTGAAGGAAACTGGCAAGCTCATCGAGGTTATGGTCTACGGCGACGGTGCGTTCAAGGATCCCGTGGGCAAGATCTGGGAGCTGGCCGACCCGGTCGTTTCTCCCGCTTACACCGCGGGGCTCGAGGGTACCCCCAACGAGCTCAAGCTCAAGTATCTGGCGGATAACGATTTCGCCAACCTTTCCGGCGAGGAGCTGCGCGCCGCGATCGAGGAAAAGATCGCGCACAAGGACACCAAGCAGGAAGGCCAGATGGGCACCACCCCCAGACGCCTTACCGACCTCATTGGCTCGCTTTGCGACCTGACATCGGGCTCGGGTGATAAGGGCACGCCTATTGTCTATATTCAAGGTTATTTCGACAACTACGTTACCGAGTAACGACCTTTCCCCCGCGATTTTCTGTCGCGGGGGATTTTTGTATAACGAAAAGAGCGCGACCTTGACGGTCGCGCTTTTCCTTTTATTAATGCTTGTTCGTGCCGCTTTGGGAGTTTGTCAAAATCACCCATATCAGAAGTGAAAATATAGAAACAATTAAGGGAAAAACAAAAGAAGCAAATTTGGCAAAATTAGAAAAAAAGCAAATAAACATGAAGAAATAAGGGATACACAAAAGCGTGATACGCACAAAAAACTTATTTCCGGCCTCGGTTTCTTCTTTGTCTTCTTGTCGATTGTTTTCTGCTCGATATTTCATCTCATCAAAATCTTTTCGATAGATTTTGATCCATTGAATGCTACGCTCCAGGCATAGATTGCTATAATGTTCACTTGGGAAATACCAGATCATAAAAATTGAGAATATAACATACCCAATCGGAAACGCAGACCAAGCATTAAAATTCCATTGCTCGCGCAGCAAAACAGCGGCAAGCACGTTGCCGAGGATCGCTGCGGCATAATAACTGATAAAAAAGATATGTGATTTTTTCAGTTTCAAGCGGGATCACCTCACTATTGGATAAAATCAAGAATTCTGATGCAGCACCTCAAAGCCAAGCACGGTGGCAGCGGAGGCCGCCGAGAGGGAACCGCGGAACTCGCGTCCGTAGTCAATACGCACGGCCTGGTTGCAAAGCGCCATTACTTCGCGTGAAACGCCGCGCTTTTCGCCGCCAACGACCAGCACAAGCGGCTTTTTGAGGTCTGCCTCGTACATCGAAACGGCGTCGCGAATGCCAGCCGCCACCACGCGATAGCCCCTATCTTTCAACGCCGTCAGCGCCGCAAGCGGGTCGCCCGCAAAGACGGGGAACGCCTCGGAAGCGCCCGCCGAGGCGCGCGCTACCACGCCCGCCGCCGAGAGCCAGTTGCGCTCGCCAAGCAAAATGCCATCACATCCCGCCGCGTAAAGCGAGCGCAGGGCGTAGCCGAAGTTATAGGGATCCTCTAACCCCTCTAAATAGCACAAAAAGCCGTTTTCGGGCAGGTTTTGCACATCAGGGCGGGGAAGCGTGCGCTCGCCGCAAAGGGCGATCACACCGCCGTGGGTATTACCGATGCAGTTTTCCTCGATCGCGGCGGCATCCACCAGCACCAAGGGAATGCCCAGCTCGCGCGTTTTTGCTTGCAAAAAACCGAATTCGCGGGCTTTTTTCTCCTTTTTGGCGCGGTCAAACCAAATCTCGTGAATGGGGCGATCGTTGACCCCAGCCGCCTTTGCCGCAAGCAGCGCGGAGATCGAGGTCATACCCTCCATCACGTTAGAGGGAATAAATCTTTTTTCTTCTTTTATCATATTATAAATCCTTTGTTCTGTTGCGCCCTTGAGGGGCATAAGATAAGTATAGCAAATTTTTTGCAATTTTTCAACAGGGAAAGAGGAATTATGATACACGTGATTGAAGAAAGCCGCCCGGAGGCGCTGGGAAGATATATTGTGAGCTATCAGGCAACCGTGCGCGATGCTGCCGCCAAATTTCAGATCAGCAAGAGCACCGTACATAAGGACGTGACCGCCGTACTCAAAAATATCAACCGCGGGCTTTTTGAGGAAGTGAGCAGTATTTTGCAAAAAAACAAATCCGAGCGTCATTTGCGCGGTGGTGAGGCCACGCGCAAAAAATACGAGGGAAAGAGCGCAAAATAAAAGGGGAACCCGCACAAGCCCTTCCTAATTACGTTATCCTTATCCATACCGCCAATTATACAAAATGCAAATTTTGTATAATAAAGGGAAGCGCAAAGGCGGCTTTTAGGGCTTTTTCACGCGCGGCTTGGCTTTTATAGGAATATTCCTGTTTTTTGGCCTCACAGCTTTTCTTGCTTAAAACTTGGCGTATGGCGTTAAAAATTTTTCTTTTCGACGTATGTTTGATCGTTTCTCGTATTTATTTTTATCGTAGCCGCTGAATGAAAATTTTCCTTGTCAGTGATACTTTGATCGTTAGCGACAATTTCTTTTAACGCTACGCGGCAAAATTTCTCTCATACGACTTTCCTTGATTTTATTCGCTTCTTTATACAAAACGAAATATGGCGTTTTGTGGATTGTCACAATCTTTTTGTGTTTGTTGAAAAAATCGTTGCCCTTGTTTTGGATTTATGTTATAATAAATTTGTTATAAAAATAATCGGAGGGTTACCTGAATATGGCAATCAAAATGCGCGTACTTTACGCATCTTCTAAAAAGAAAATTTCCACGATGGCTCAGATGATCAAGGCAGAGTTCGACCTGCCCGTCAACGCCGTGGACAAGATCGAGCAGCCCGCTTACCCCTGCGACAAAGAGCGCATCGTTATTCTGATGTTCTCGCTTAAGGGTGAGCCCAGCGACGTGGTTCGTCGCTTCTGCGGTGAGCTCAACAAGACCCGTGCCAACAACGTGGCACTTGTGGTGGACGGCAACGAGGCCGCTGCCAAGCGCATGAAGGAAATTCTTGTCGCTGCCGGCACCAACGTGGTGGACGAGGTGTTCTACGTAAAGACCTCTTTCCTTTCCTTCCTCGACAAGATCACGCCCGAGGAAAAGGACGCGCTGCTTGCCTGGACCCACAAGGTCGTCGACGGTCTGCAGTAATCAAATTCTTCAAAAAAGCCCCTGTTGCGCGTCAACGGGGGCTTTTTTGCGTTAAAAAGGTAAATTTTTTGAAAAAATTACACTTCCCGCTTGCTCTTTTGTGACTATTATGTTATACTAAATAGGATTATTTATTTTATCGCGTGCGCTATTTGCGCGCGCGACGACTTTTACACAAAGTGAGGTCTTGATTATGAAGTATTTGGTTCTGATCCCCGACGGTATGGCTGATGAGCAAATCGAGGCGCTGGGCGGTCTTTCCCCCATGCAAAAGGCACACAAGCCCGTGATGGACGAGCTTGCCAAAACTGCACTTGTCGGCACGGTTTCCAACGTTCCCGATGGTATGGTGCCCGAGAGCGATACCGCTAATCTGGCGATCCTCTCCTACGATCCCAAGGAGTTTTCTAAGGGTCGTTCCCCTCTTGAGGCTGTGAGCATCGGCATCGAGATGCAGCCCGATGAGGTTGCCTACCGCTGCAACGTCGTGACCCTTTCCGATCATGGCGAGGACTATGACGACAAGGTCATTCTTGACCATAGCGCCGACGAGATCTCCACCGCCGAGGCCGATGAGCTGATCAAGGCACTGCAAGCCGAAATGGGCGACGAGATCAAAAAGTTCTATACGGGCATTAGCTACCGTCACTGCCTGATCTGGAAAAACGGCAATGATAAGTACAATTTCAACCGTCCGCACGATATTCTCGGCCGTCGCATCGGCGAATATCTGCCGGATCAGGAGAATGGCAAGGAGTTTTACGACCTGATGCGTAAGAGCTTTGACATTCTCAACCATCATCCCGTCAACGAGGCACGCCGTGCTCGCGGTCTGAAGCCAGCAAACTCCGCTTGGCTCTGGAGCCCCGGCAAGAAGCCCCAGCTCCCCTCTTTTGAGAAAAAATGGGGTCTGAAGGGCGCCGTGATCTCCGCCGTTGACCTGATCAAGGGCATCGGTCTTTGCGCCGGAATGCGCTCGATCGACGTGGAGGGCGCCACGGGCAACGTACACACCAATTACAAGGGTAAGGCAGATGCCGCGATCGAAGCGTTCCGCGACGGCGCCGAGCTTGTTTACGTACACGTAGAGGGTCCGGATGAATGTGGACACCGCGCCGAGCTGGAAAACAAGGTCACCGCCATCGAGCGCATCGACGGCGAGATCCTCAAGCCCGTGCTTGCTTATCTGCGCGAGTGCGGCGAGGATTTCAAAATCATGATCCTGCCCGACCATCCCACGCCCATTCGCATCCGCACGCATACCATTCTGCCCGTGCCCTTTATGATCTACTCCTCTACCGAGAGCAAAAACGGCGTGGCGCAATTCAGCGAGCAAAGCGCCGAGGCACAGGATTATTACGTGGAGAACGGCTATACCCTCATGGAGCTTCTGACCGCGAAGTAATTCCCTTTCCACTTCCCCTGAAAGGAGCATTTATGAACCAAGAAAACACGAAAAAAAGCGCGGCACACCACCTTCTTGATTACGTGGAGATGTTCGTCATCACCGTTGCCGTCGTGATCCTTTTGCTTTCCTTTGTTTTTCGTCTTTGCGTGGTAAGCGGCAACTCGATGAACAACACGCTCCTCAACGGCGAAAAGCTGATCGTTTCGGACCTGTTTTATACTCCCGACACGGGCGATATTATCGTGTTTCATCAGACCAGTGATTTGTATGATCAATTCAACGAGCCGATCGTCAAGCGCGTAATCGCGACGGGAGGAGAGTTTGTTTGTATCGATTATAAAGCCAACAAGGTATACGTTTCCGGTGATAAGGATTTCACCGAGGACGAGCTGCTGGACGAGAGCACCTACGCCCATTTCGAGGGCTATAACGGCACGTGGCGCGAGGCGCTGTTTGTCGGCAGCTCCGGCGTGCGTATCTTTGAGGTTCCCGAGGGACATTTGTTCGTGATGGGCGATAACCGCAACGACTCGGCTGACAGCCGCAGCGTGCAGGTGGGCTTTGTGGACGAGCGGCGCGTGCTTGGCAAGGTGCTGTTCCGTCTGACGCCCTTCCAAAAATTCGGAAAGGTGGACTAAGATGCCGACGGATATCATTCAATGGTTTCCGGGTCATATGGCGAAAACACGCCGTTTGATGAAGGAAAAATTAAAAGACGTTGACGTGGTAATCGAGCTTTTGGATGCGCGCATCCCGCAAAGCTCGCGTAACCCGGAAATTGAAAAGCTGACCGAGGGAAAGCCCCTTGTAACGCTTCTGAACAAGTCAATGCTGGCCGATCCCGCCGCCACCGAACGCTGGATCGCTCACTATCGCGCCAAGGGGCAGATCTGCCTTGCCGTGGACTGTGTCAGCGGCAAGGGCATGGAGCAGCTGATGCCCGCCATTCGCAAGCTTCTTGCCGAAAAGATCGCCCGCTATGAGCAAAAGGGCATGAGTGGCCGCCGTCTGCGCGCCATGGTGGTGGGGATCCCCAACGTGGGCAAATCCTCTCTGATCAACCGCCTTTGCGGTGGCAAAAAGGCCAAGGTGGAAAATCGCCCGGGCGTGACGCTTGCGCCGCAATGGGTCAGCACCTCACTGGGGCTTGATTTGATGGATATGCCCGGCGTGCTCTGGCCGCGATTTGACGACCGTAAAACGGGCGAAAATCTGGCCATTACAGGCGCGATCAAGGACGACGTGGTGCAGATCGAAACGATCGCCATCGCGCTTTGCGCGCGCTTGCGCGTTCTGTATCCCGAGCTCTTTGCCACTCGCTACAAATTCACCTGGACCGAGGAGATCACCGCCCTTTCCGATTACGATCTGTTCGAATATATCGGCAGAAAGCGCGGATTTTTGGTAAGCGGTGGCGAGGTGGATACCGAGCGCTGCGCCAATATGCTGCTCGACGAGCTGCGCGCCGCCAAGATCGGGCGCATCACGCTGGATTGCATCGAGAGTGAGGTGGGCACATGCTGAGCTATGAATTAGAGCAGGCGCTTGCCGACGAGGGCTTTGAGCTTGTTTGCGGCGTTGACGAAGCGGGCAGAGGCCCCCTGTGCGGCCCTGTGGCTGCCGCCGCCGTCATTCTTCCCCGCGGTCTTGTGATCGAGGGGTTGAATGACTCGAAAAAGCTCTCCGAAAAGAAGCGCGAGGCGCTCTTTGACGAGATCTGTGAAAACGCCATCGCGTATTCCGTGGTGCTCGGCAGCGTGGAGGAGATCAACGAAACTGACATTCTTTCCACCACACTGCACGCGATGCGAACGGCCATCGAAAATCTGGATCCTCAGCCGCAGTTTGCCCTAATCGACGGCAATATCACCCGCGGCTTCACGATCCCCTGCCGCGCCGTGGTGCATGGCGATGCTACCTCCCCCTCCATTGCCGCCGCGTCGATCCTTGCCAAGGTCTCGCGTGACCGCATCTGCGCGGAATTGGACGAAAAATATCCTCAATACGGCATCGGTAAACACAAGGGCTACGGCACCAAGGCGCATATGGACGCGCTGCGCGAGCACGGCCCGTGTGAGATCTATCGCACGAAATTCATTCGTTTTTTGGACAAATGAAGCTTTTCACCAAGCAAAACATAGGAAAACGAGGCGAGAGGATCGCCGCCCGTTATTTAAAAAAGCAGGGCTTTCGCGTGGTAGGACGAAACTTGCATTTCGGCAAGAACGAGCTGGATCTCGTGGCCAAAAGCAAGACGATCCTTGCCTTTGTCGAGGTCAAGACCCGCAGCTATGAGCGTGTGGAGGATGCCGAGCTATCCCGCCCTGCGCTGGCCGTGGATCACGACAAGCGTATACGTACCGCAAAGGCGGCTAAAGCGTATCTGCGCGCACACCCCACCACTCTTTGCCCCCGTCTTGACGTGATCGAGGTATACCTTGACCGCCAAAAGCGCAACAAGCCCTTTAAAATCCACCATATTGAAGCCGCATTTGCCGCAAACGGCAGATTAAACTGATCATTTCGCAAAATTCCCTTACGGAAGAAGTATAAAGGAGTAAATTATGAAATTCCAAAGCACCCGCGACGAAAGCGCCGCAAAATTCTCTGCTGCACAGGTCATCAAGCAAGGCCTTGCCGCTGACGGAGGCCTGTTTGTGCCCGAAGAGATCCCCACCCTCACCGCTGACGAGATCCAAGCACTTTGCGGAGTGGATTATCCCACCCGCGCCGCCAAAATCCTTGGCAAATTCCTCACGGATTACACCGAGGAGGAGCTGCTGGCGGACTGCCGCGCCGCTTATGCCCCCACCTCGTTCGTAGGCGGTGCCGCACCTCTGGTTTCCTTGGACGGCACCGTGTACTCGATGGAGCTGTGGCACGGCCCCACCGCCGCCTTTAAGGATATGGCGCTGCAGATCATGCCTCGCCTGCTCTCCCGCGCGCTGGTCAAGACAGGCGAGGAGCGCACTGCGCTCATTCTCGTGGCGACCTCGGGCGACACGGGCAAGGCCGCACTGGAGGGCTATAAGGATATCGAGCGCATCAAGATCGCGGTATTTTACCCCGAAAACGGCGTCAGCCGCGTACAGAAGCTGCAAATGCAGACGCAGATGGGCGACAACGTGTACGTCTGTGCCATCAACGGCAATTTTGACGATGCACAAAACGGTGTAAAGAAGATCTTTTCCGACAAGGCAGCGGCTGAATATCTCAACGAAAAGGGCCTGTTCCTCTCCTCTGCCAACTCGATCAACTGGGGCCGTCTTGCACCGCAGATCGTGTACTACGTTTCCGCATATTGCGATCTTCTCAATGCGGGCCGCATCCAGATGGGCGATAAGATGAACGTGTCCGTTCCCACGGGTAACTTCGGCAACATTTTTGCCGCTTATCTTGCCAAACTGATGGGTCTTCCCGTGGGTCAGCTGATCTGTGCCTCGAACAAGAACAACATTCTGACCGATTTCCTTACCACCGGCACCTACGATCGCAACCGCGCCTTCCATCTGACGATGTCCCCCTCGATGGACATTCTCATCTCCAGCAATCTCGAGCGTCTGCTTTACCTCACCGCGGGCGCAAAGCGTACCGCCGCTTATATGGCATCTCTTGCCAAGACCGGCGCTTACACCGTTGACGCTGACGTCAAGGCCGCGATCGACGCTTCCTTCAAGGGCTATTTCGCCGACGAGGAAAAAACCGCCGCTACCATCCGCGAAACGATGGATAAGCACGGCTATCTTGCCGACACACACACCGCTGTGGCACTTTCCGCTGCGAAGGATTACATCGCTGAAACCGGCGACAAGACGCCTATGGTCGTGGCATCCACCGCAAGCCCTTACAAGTTTGCTGCTGACGTGTACACCTCGCTTTACGGCGACGTTCCCGCCGACGCTCTCGCCGCGCTCGACACGCTTTCCGAAAAGACCGCAACCGAAATTCCTTACCCGCTTCGCGGCATCGGCGAGCGCACCGTGCGCTTCACCGACGTGGTTCCCTCAGACAAGATGTGGGATGCCGTTGTGGGCTACGTAAACAAGTAAAAAAAAGAAACGGCGGTGCTTAGCATCGCCGTTTCCCAAAAGATTAGTCCTTTTTGGGCTTAAACGTGGCGCAGATCGTTTCCGCGCTGGAGCAAGCGAAGTTAGGACCCACGTTGATCACCTCTGCGGTGCAATGGCAATCGCCCGTGTGATAATGACAGTTTTTGACGTCACAGGTGATCCCCTCGTTGATGCACTTCCCGTTTGTACAATTCTGATCCATTGTTTTTATCTCCTTTCCCGAGATACTAACAGTATGCGAGGCTTTTCCTCGCTTTATCCCTGCAAAATTCTGACGAAAGGAGCGCCTATGTCACTTTTTACCATAGCGGATCTGCATCTTTCCATCGCCGCCGATCATCCAATGGACGTATTCGGCTCGCGCTGGCAAAATTACACCAAAAAAATAGAAAAAAACTGGCGCGCCGTCGTCACTGATGCGGATACGGTGATCCTGCCGGGAGATATCTCCTGGGCTATGCACTTGAGCGAGGCGCGCGAGGATTTCGCTTTTCTGGACGCGCTCCCCGGCAAAAAGCTGCTGGGCAAGGGCAACCACGATTTCTGGTGGGAGACCGCCACAAAGCTCCACCGCTTTTTTGAGGAAAACGGCTTTACCACCCTTTCCCTGCTCTACAACAACGCCCACGTGGTCGAGGACTATATCGTCTGCGGCACACGCGGCTGGTTTTTGGAGGAGGAAAAGCAGCTCACCGTGGGTGAGGTGGATTTCGTCAAGATCCAAAACCGCGAGGCACAGCGCTTGAAGCTCAGCTTAGAGGCCGCCAAGGCGATGCAAAAGGGGGAGCACGCGGACAAGGAAATCCTGGTCTTTTTGCACTTCCCGCCCGTGTGGAACGGCTTTGTGTGGCAGGAATTTATCGATCTGATGAAAGCATACGGCGTGAAGCGTGTGTTCTGCGGGCATATCCACGGCGTTTATAACGTGCCGCGCACACAGCACGTGGACGGGCTTGAGATCACGCTGATCTCCTCGGATTTTCTGGACTTTGTTCCTTATATTATTAAATAACCGTAAAATCCGCGAGAATTTCCCGTAAAGCACTTGACAAAAAAGGAAAAAATTAGTACAATATACGTTGTGAAATTTTCTATCTCCGGAGGAAGAAAAAATGAATTTGGTAAAAGCTGAAAAACTTGAGCACAGCCAGTACGAGCTGCATATCTCGGTTGATAAGGCGACTTTTGAGGCAGCCGTGACCAAGGCCTATCAAAAGGAAAGCAAGAAGATGACGATCCCCGGCTTCCGTAAGGGCAAGGCCCCCCGCTCCATCATCGAAAAGATGTACGGCACGGGCGTGTTCTACGAAACCGCAATCAACGACCTGATCCCCGAAAATTACGAGGCAGCCGTGAAGGAGGCAGGTATCTCCCCCGTGGCACAGCCCGAATTTGATATCGTTTCCCTCGACGATAACGGTCTGGTTCTTTCCGCCAAGGTCTTTGTGAAGCCCGAGGTGAAGATCGCTGACTACTTCGGCATCAACGTGACCCGCACCATTACTCCCGTTACCGAGGCTGAGGTGGATGACGAAATCATCACCGTGCGCGAGCGCAACTCCCGCGAGGCCGAGGTTCTGGGCCGTGCCGCTGAGCTTGGCGACACCGCTGTGATCGACTACGAGGGCTTCTGCGACGGCGTGGCGTTCGAGGGCGGCAAGGGCGAGGATTACGCCCTGAAGCTTGGCTCCAACACCTTCATTCCCGGCTTTGAGGATCAGATCGTGGGCAAGAAGATCGACGAGGAGTTTGACGTAAACGTCACCTTCCCCACCGAGTATCATTCCGCAGATCTTGCCGGCAAGGAAGCCGTCTTCAAGTGCAAGCTGCACGCGTTGACCCGCGTAGAGCTCCCCGACCTTGACGACGATTTCGCAAAGGACGTTTCCGAATTTGACACGATGGATGAATATCGTGCCGATCTTAAGGCAAAGATTGAGAAAAGACACGCTGATAGCGCCGATAACGCCGTGAGCGAGCAGCTGATGGACGCTCTTATCGAGAAGATGGAGGCAGATATTCCTACCCCCATGTTCGACGCTGAGGTCGAGAACTCCCTGCGCGATTACGACTACCGTCTGCGTATGTCCGGTCTGGATCTGACCACCTACACCAAGTACACCGGCCTTACCCTGGATTCTCTGCGCGAGCAGTTCCGTCCCCAGGCCGAGCGTCAGGTGAAGGCACGTTTGGCTCTGGAGAAGATCGCAGAGCTGGAGAACGTTGAGGTCACCGAGGAGGAAATCAACGCCGAGTACGACCGTGCCGCTACCGCTTACAACATGCCCGTGGATCAGGTGAAGGCATCCCTT
This sequence comes from Eubacteriales bacterium, assembly GCA_045661265.1. Taxonomy (GTDB): domain Bacteria; phylum Bacillota; class Clostridia; order Oscillospirales; family CAG-272; genus Firm-07. The sequence goes on along the minus strand of JAZRFG010000100.1, from coordinate 23,543 downwards.
CCCGCCGAGGCGATCGTGGAGGATCTTCGCGTTTCCAAGACCGTAGCGCTCGTTCGCGAGAAGGCAGTGGTGACCGACGCCGCTCCCGAGGCAAAGAAGCCCGCAGCCAAGAAGACCACTACGGCTAAGAAGACCACTTCTACTGCAGAGAAGACGACTACCACCGCGAAGAAGACCACTTCTACCGCGAAGAAGACGACCACCACTGCAAAGAAAACCACCGCAAAGAAGACGGAAACGGACGCAGAATAATCTCTGCTACCAAGCATAAATCTCTGTAGCCGCAACCCAGTGTTGCGGCTACCCTCATATTTTGCAAAAAAACACGAAAAATGGAGGTTTTTGATCGTATGATGATGGATTTTAACCGCAAAAACGCGCTTGTCCCTATGGTGATCGAGCAGACCGGCCACGGTGAGCGCTCCTTTGACATTTTCTCCCGCTTGCTGAATGACCGCGTGATCTTCCTTTCCGACGAGGTCAATGACACGACCGCTTCTCTGGTGGTTGCCCAGATGCTGTATCTGGAAGCACAGGACCCCGACAAGGACATCGCCTTTTATATCAACAGCCCCGGTGGCTCCGTAACCGCAGGTATGGCCATTTACGATACGATGAACTACATCAAGTGTGATGTTTCTACCATCTGTATCGGTATGGCAGCATCGATGGGTGCGTTTCTCCTCTCCTCGGGTACCAAGGGCAAGAGATTTGCCCTGCCCAACAGCGAGATCATGATCCACCAGCCCTTGGGCGGCGCGAGAGGTCAGGCATCTGATATCAAGATCCAGGCAGACCTCATTCTGCGCACCCGCGATACGCTCAACCGCATCCTTGCCGAGAACACGGGCAAGTCGGTCGAGCAGGTCGCCAAGGACACTGACCGCGACAATTTCATGACCGCTGAGCAGGCACTTGCCTACGGCCTTGTGGATAAGGTGCTGGCGCACCGCGCTTAATAAATTTTTCGAGGTAACTATGCCAACGAACACCAACAATAAGGGCGAGCGCTCCACGCGCTATTGCTCCTTTTGCGGAAGAAACGAAAATCAAGCCAATTTCCTGATCCCCTCTCCCACAGGGCTTTATATCTGCGATTATTGCGTGGATGCGTGTGCGGAGCTGATCGACAACACCCTTGACGAGCTGGACACCTCTTCCGAGGTGGGCTTCACGCTGGATACGCTTCCCCGCCCCTCGCAGATCAAGGCGACGCTGGACGAATACGTGATCGGTCAGGACGACGCCAAGATCGCGCTTTCCGTGGCGGTCTATAACCACTATAAGCGCGTGCTTTACGCCGAGCAACGCAACGGCAACAAAAAGGGAAAGTCCAAGAAAAACGACGCGAGCACCGAGGAGATCGACCTGCAAAAAAGCAACGTGCTCCTGCTCGGTCCCACGGGCGTAGGTAAGACGTATTTGGCGCAAACGCTTGCCAAGACCTTGCAGGTGCCCTTTGCCATCTCAGACGCGACCACGCTCACCGAGGCGGGCTACGTCGGCGAGGACGTGGAAAATATCCTTTTGCGCCTCATTCAAGCGGCGGATTTCGACATTTCGCTTGCCGAGCGCGGCATCATCTATATCGACGAGATCGACAAGATCGCCCGCAAGAGCGAAAATCGCTCGATCACCCGCGACGTGTCGGGCGAGGGCGTGCAGCAGGCGCTTTTGAAGATCCTGGAAGGCACGGTTGCCAACGTCCCCCCGCAGGGCGGCCGCAAGCACCCGAACCAGGAGTTCATTCAGATCAACACCAAAAACATTCTTTTCATCTGCGGCGGCGCGTTTGAAGGCCTGGATAAGGTCATCGAACGCCGCAAGGGCCATCAGACCGTCGGCTTTGGCGGCGAGATCAAAAAAAGCGAGGAAAAGAAGAAGGAAGGTATCTTCAAGGACGTGCTTCCCCACGATATCGTGAAATATGGCTTGATCCCCGAGCTGGTGGGCCGTATTCCCGTGATCGTTTCCCTCACCGACTTGGACGAGGACGCGCTGGTGCGCATCATCCGCGAGCCGAAAAGCTCGCTCGTCAAGCAGTACACCAAGCTGTTTGAGATGGACGGCGTGAAGCTGAGCTTCACCGAGGACGCGATGAAAGCGATCGCCAAGCTTGCCGTTGAGCGCAAGACGGGCGCACGTGGCCTTCGCGCCATTATGGAAAGCTTGATGCTGAACACGATGTACGAGGTGCCTGCCCGCAAGGATATTGCTGAGGTGCAGATCACTGCCGACGCCGTAAACGGCAAGGAAAAGCCGAAATATATCCTCTTGCGCGAGCTGGAAGCTGCCGCGGGAGAAGCATAAGTGAAAAGCCGATGCGCTCAGCATCGGCTTTTTTCTTTTAACAGTTGCTTTTTTTCCTATTTTGTGCTACAATATATTATGTATTTGCAAAACACTTTCCGAAAGGATGCTTTTATGAGCGAAAAAAAGAAGATTTGGTCTTTCTCTCGCGCGGAAAAGGCCGATGCACTGCCAGAAAGCTCTCTGCCCACGCTGGGTTACTTTTTCAAGCTGCTGTGGAGAAAGCTGGGACGCCTCGTCACCCTCAATCTGATGATGGTCGTTCGCTTTTTGCCCCTGGTTGCCATACTTCTAATCTATCTGTTCGGCCGTCAGACCGTTACGGTTGAAAATCCCGTTTTTACGCCCTTGCTTGGCGTAAAGCTTGCGGGGGGCTCACCTGTCAGCGTGGCGCTGATCGGCATTTTCGGCACGCAGCAGTCCGCCGCTTACCCCACCACGGCGGCAACCGTTATTATGCTCCTGCTGCTTGCCTTTACCGTCCTCACCTGGGGCTGGCAAACGGTGGGTGCCACCTATAACCTGCGCAGCTTGGTGCGCGGCGACTCCTGCTTTATCTGGTCGGATTATTTCTATGCCATCAAGCGCAACTGGCGCCAGGGCCTTATTTTCGGCCTGATCGACGCGCTTGCTATCGCGGTGCTAATCTTTGACTGGTACTACTTCAACACACTGGCCGGTGCTTCCTTTGCCTTCAGCTTGATGTACTTTGTCACGCTGGCTTTGATCCTGATTTACGCTTCGATGCGTTTTTACGTCTACCCGATGATGATCACCTTTGATCTTCCCATCAAAAAGCTGATCAAAAACGCCTTTATCTTTTCGATGCTCGGCGTCAAGCGCAATCTGATGGCGATCTTCGGCTTCGTGCTGGTCGCGGGTATCAATATTGCGCTGATTCTGCCCTCGCTTTCTATCGGCTTTACGCTGACGCTGATCCTGCCCTTCTTCTATCTACCTGCCTTTGGCGGCTTTATGTCGATGTACGCGGCTTATCCCAACATTCGCCGCTATATGATCGATGGCAGAACTGAGCTTTCCACCTACACGGACGGCGCGTATGCAGACGAAGAGCCGGAAGAGGAACCGGAGCAAGATGATCTTACTCCGACTCCCCCAGCAGCTGGCTGACACTCACCAATTCATAGCCCAACTCCTGAAGCATCGGTATGATGCGCCGCAGCGCGGCGGGGGTTGGGCTGTTTTTTCCGATAAAATCGTGCATCAGAATGATCGAGCCGTCCTTCACGTTATTTTTCACGTTCTCACAGATCTCCGACACGGGCGTGTGCGCCCAATCCCGTGTGTCCACGCTCCACAAAAGGATCGTCATTCCCTTTTGCTCGCAATAGCTTTTCAGATCCTCGGTGCAAACGCCCTCGGGCGGGCGGAAAAGCTTCACAGGCTTGCCCGAAATACGCTCCAGCACGTTCTGTGCACTCTGAATATCCGTGCAAAGCGCCTCTCGGGAGAGCTTTGCCACGTGGAAATGGTTGTGCGTGTGGTTGCCAAGCTCATGCCCCTCCTCACAGATGCGCTGTATGAGGCGCGGATAGTTTTCCGCGTTCGAGCCGACCGAAAAAAAGGTGGCGGTAACGCCGTATTCTTTCAAGATATCCAGTATTTCCGGCGTATAGCGCGGATGGGGCCCGTCGTCAAAGGTCAGAGCCACGCGCGGCTTTTCCGTGCTCCCTGCAAAGCTGTAAATGATGCGTGCCGCATACGCCGGTACAACAAGTACACCGATCAGCCACAGCGCCAAAAACAAGCTTAAAAGACGCCGCATAGCTCGTCCAAGCTCCCGAAGCGGTAGCCCTGTCCTTTCAGCTCCGCAATCACGCGCGGCAGGATCTCCACGTTGGTGGCAGAGGTGGGGTGCAACAGGATCACCGCGCCGTTGTGAATATTATCCATCACGCACTGCATCGCCTTTTGTGGCGGCATCTGGCGCGCGTTGTCCCAATCGGCGTAGGCGAAGCTCCAAAATACCGTTTTATATCCCATTTCACTCACGGTTGAAAGCATTTTTTCAGAAAACTTTCCCTCCGGCGGGCGAAAATAGCGTGGCATTTCGGCGCCTGTGAGTGCGGCATAGCAGCTTTCCAGCTCCTCGATCTCCGCGCGGATCGTTTTCTCATCTGCTGCTGAGAGATCCTTGTGTGAGGCGGTGTGGTTGCAAACGGTATGTCCCTCGCGCACCATACGCTTTACAAGCTCCCCATTGGACACAAGCAAATGCTTTAATACAAAAAAAGCCCCCGTTGTCTGTGTTTGCTTCAAAATATCCAGCGTTTTTTCTACGTTTCCGTTCTCATATCCCGCATCAAAGGTCAAATACACGACCTTTTCCTCATTGGCATCGTCATGTGCGTGATCGATATAAACGCCGTTATATTTTTCGACGAAGGAAAGATCCTCGCCGAAGATCGGCTGTCTGTGCGCCTTGTTTCTCATGCAGTACCAGCTCACGCCCGAGGCATCGGTGGCAAGCTGAAGCATCACAAGCAAGGCCGCCAAAAGCAACAAAAATCCCTGCGGTGCTCTTCTTTTCATCCCATCACTCCTTTCTTTTTTTAGTTTTCGTAAGAATGAGTGCTTTCAAACGCGAAAAAATATAACAAAAGAGCGCGATTGTACATCGCGCTCTTTTTTATTATTTGACAAGAAAGCTTTTCGGCACGTAGAACAGATCAAAATTCCGTTCCACATAGCGTAACGCTCTTGCGGCAAAGCGTTGCTTGTTTTTTTGAAAAAAGGAAACGACCCTTTCCTCTTTTGTCTTGCTGCTTTGCCAGAGATGATAGACAAAATCCGCCATTTCGCTGTCCCCTGCATCTGCAATGGCGCAACAAAGATACGTGACTACACTCCGATCCGCCTTACCAAATACTTCAAAGATCTGCTCCTCATCGCACTCGGAAAGTGCGCGCAGCAAGCGGTAAGTAACCAAGGGACGGAATTGCTCCTGCGCATCCAGCTGAAAAAGCAAGGTCTTGGGAAGCTTGCTCCAAAGGGAAAGCAAATCCTTTGTAAAGGGAGCCAGATAAGAGCTCATCGCATCCAGCACGACATCTGCATTCAGCTCATCACGATGTCGTGAGCGTGCGCGGCGACGGTCATAAAGGAAATAATGCAGCCTTCCCCCCTGACTCTGATTGCCTAAAAACAGCAGTACCGCACCGCATCCAAGACACAAAAGGATCAGTATGATCAAAAATACGCGCAGCACTTGGGAAGTCGTCAAGGAAGCGGGGATAAAGAGAGAAAAAGCCGCTGCAGCTGCTAAAAGAGCAAGGCGCGTCGCATAATTCCTTAAAAAAGAGCTTGTTTTCATTTTCCCTCCGCATCACACCTTTTGCAATTTGGCATAGGTTTGCATCAGTTTTTTGGTTCCGACGCGATCAAAGGCAATCTCGTAAAGCGTGTCCGCCGCGATCCTTTGGACCGAAAGGACAGTTCCCTCGCCAAAGGTGGCATGCTTAACGCGATCCCCTGCACACAGGGTCTCGCGCTTTTGAGGTGCGGGCGACGCGGGACGTGCAGCAATCGAGCTGCGCTCGGTAGCCACGGAATGTGCAGGGCGATTCGGTGTGCCGGCGGTGCCAAAGCTGTAAGGAGTTGCTTGTCTTTGCGGCTTTGCAGGACGGTCCAGCAGCTCTTCGGGGATCTCCTGCAAAAAACGGGAGGCGGGGTTATAGCTCGTACGACCGTAAAGCATACGGTTTTGCGCGTGCAGAATACAAAGTGTTTCCTTGGCGCGCGTGATCGCCACGTAGGCAAGGCGGCGCTCCTCTTCGATCTCCTCAGGACCCGCCATCACGGTCTGCATCCCGGGAAAAATGCCGTCCTCAAAGCCGGGCAAGAATACCTGTGGGAATTCCAGACCCTTGGCACTATGAATCGTCATCAGTACCACCGCATCGGCACTATCGTCATAGCGATCCACGTCGGCAACCAGTGCCGTAACCTCCAAAAATTCGGTGAGAGAAGGCTCCTCTGCCTCCTCTTGGTATTGGATCACGCCCGAAATAAATTCCTCCAGGTTGTCCAGGCGATCCGCCTCCTCCTTGCCCATATCGCGGATCATTTGGCGATAACCTGTGCGATCCAGCACCTCGTCCACAAAGCGATCCAGCGGGATCTCATCAAGACGGGCGGTGAGCGCGTTGATGAGCGCAGCAAAATCCATCAAGGTCTTTGCGCTGCGAGAAAGTGCCACGTAGGATGCCGCGCGCTCCATTACGGAAAACATACTGCACCCCTCGTAATTGGCGATCTCCTCTACCGCGGCAAGGGTCTTATCACCAAGACCGCGACGCGGCTCGTTGACGATGCGCAAAAGGCGCTCTTTATCGGCATGATTGTCGATTAGCTGTAAGTAAGCAACAATGTCACGAATTTCCTTGCGGTCAGAGAAGCGCACGCCGCCCAGCATGCGATACGGCACGCCGCTGCGAGCAAAGGCGCTTTCCAGCGCCTGAGATTGTGCATTCGTGCGGAAAAGCACGGCAAAATCGCGGTATTGCTTGCCGTCGCGCACCTGCTTTTGGATCTCGTCGATGATAGTACGCGCCTCTGCATTTTGATTTTCAGGATTGAGCACGCGGATCTTGGTGCCGGCGCCGTGATCCGTCCAAAGCACCTTTTTCATCGCCGCGTCCTTGCTGTTGTGCGAGATCACGGCATTGGCAGCATCCAAAATATTTTGTGTCGAGCGATAGTTCTGCTCCAATCGCACAATGGTGGCGTCCTTGAACACCTTGGTAAAATTGCGGATATTTTCGATGGTAGCGCCGCGGAAGCGATAAATGCTTTGGTCATCGTCACCCACCACCATCAGATTGTTGCTGCCTGCCGACAAAAGCGCCGTCAGGCGGAACTGTGCCACGTTGGTGTCCTGATACTCGTCCACCGACACGTAACGGAAGCGACGCTGATACAAATTGCGGATCTCGGCATTTTCCTCCAGCAGAGAAACCGTGCGGAAGATGATATCGTCAAAATCCAGCGCGTTGGAATCCGACAAGCGCTTCTGATATGCTGCGTAGATCTTTTGGATAAGGGGCTTGGGAAATTCGTTGCCGAATTCCGAAAGAAAATCGTCCGGCGAGATCAAACGATCCTTGGCGCGGCTGATCGCATTCATCACGGTCTTGATGGGCATCATCTTATCGTCCACGTTGAGGGCGCGCATCACGGCCTGCAGGGCCTTTTTGCTGTCGTCGGTATCGTAAACGGTGAAATTGTCCTCCAATCCCGCCTCGGCACGATGACGGCGCAGGATCCGCATACAGATCGAGTGGAAGGTACCCACCCACAGATCTGCGGCAACATCGGGCGCATCGGGGAATGCAGCGGCAAGACGGGATTTCATCTCCCCCGCCGCCTTGTTGGTAAAGGTGATCGCCAGAATGCGATAAGGCGCCGTGGCGTCGGCGGAAAATTGCAGCAGGACCTGCTCCAGCATCTGGGCACTCATCGGGGCACTTATCGCCTTTTCAAGACCCGTAACGGTATGCTCGTCCAAATCAAAGGGCACGTAATTGCTGTGGTAAGCGTTACCAAAGCGAATGATGTACGCGATACGGCGCACCAGCACCGTGGTTTTTCCGCTTCCCGCGCCCGCAAGGATCAAAAGCGGGTCGTGAATATGATACACTGCCTCGCGCTGGCGGTCGTTGAGATCGCGGTAATAGCGATCGAAAAGCGCGCGCTTGGCAAGCAGATAGCGATTTTGAAGGTCGGTCATACTACTCTCCTGTGCGTAAGGTTAAGGGAAAGGAGAGCCGGAATACTCCGGCTCCTTGAAGCATCAAGAACGGGGGCTCTTCTTTTGCTCGTTCTTGTTGTTTTGATTGTTCTGGTTGTTTTGATTATTCTGGTTGTTTTGGTTCTTGTTCTGATTCTTATTCTGATTTTGCTCGTTCTGGTTCTGGTTTTGCTGATTACGCTCTTGCATTTGCGCTCTCCTTATAGTTTTATTGGCGGGAAAATCCGCCTCCATAGTGTGTGCGCGCGCAGCATGCATTATTCACGCGTCATATTCAAAGCGCTGCTTGATGCCCTGCAGAATGCTGCCAAGTAGCGTGGCAAAAAGCGTGGCGAAAAGCAAGCTCATACAGAAATCAAAAGCCCAGAAAAATTCAAGAATGCGGAACCATTTGCCGCCCGGAATGATCTTCATATAGTCGTAAACGAAAGAGGAGATCGCGGCAATCAGCCCAAATACAAAGGTGCGGATCAGCACACCGTCAAACTCCTCTAAAAACGCCGTGCGGCGGCGCTTTTCAAACTCGGAATCCCCTCTCTCTGCCACGTATCCCGTCCATTTGTCGATCACGCGTCGCAACGCGAGCAGGAAAATCACCAGCACGGCAAGGAAAACCAGCATTTCAAAAAGTGCGCTTCCCCACATCCACTGATAGGCACTTGTGCCCTCTTTTGTCTTACCGATCTCACCGATGCTGTGCTTTGTGGCAAAGAAGTACGCGAAATAGGAGGAAAGTGTTGCCACCACCCCATAGACACCCGCGCCGATGCCGCACAGCAGCTTTTGATTATGGGTAAGGTCGGTGAGCAGGATGCCTGCCAACAAAAATGCCGCGCCGATGGCATCCGGGATCACGTTGAAGAAGTCAATGTAAAAATCGGTAAGCAAAAACGTGCCGATCGACAGCAGCAAAAAGGCAAGACGATAACGGCGCTCGACGGCGTTACCGGGATGTGCCGCAGAAAACTCGCGCTCCTTTTGCGCCAGCCGCACGCAAAAATCGCGCTCCTTTCGCACCACACTGAAATAGCGCAATACGGCGACCAAATAAAAAATTCCGCCGCCAAGCACCACAAGAAAGGAAAGCGCGCGCATCAAACCGACGTAATCGTACATATTGATGTGCCCCGGCTGGAGATAGAAAAGCGTGATGGAGAGCGAAGAAATTTCAGGCAAAACGCCCATCACCTCGCGCAAAACAAGAAAGATCATCGCGCGGCGCAGCATGATCTCGGTGCGCGAGCGCTCCGCGCCCTGCTTTTTGCAATTGGCATAAAGTGCGCTGCATCCCTCTTTTGCCGAAAGACCGTAAAAGCCGTCAAAGAGCGCATGCAAGGCGCCGTAAGCAAGCCAAAGCGTAAGAAGCGCGCCCACAAAGGAGATCAGTAGCAGCGCCACAGGGCGCTCGCCGCTCGCAGACGAGCCAAAGGTCATCAGTACAATGAGATCCTTGCCCACACATACCGCCAAAAGCTTCAAAAACGCCACTCTTGCCTCCTGCATCACGGCATTGATGCGGGAAACGCGGGAAAGACCAAGCCAGATCAAAAAACAACCGATAAAGTCGGGAAAAAGATCCAGCACGGCAAAATAGGGGTTGAAGAAAAAGCACAATCCCAGTGCGACAAGTGTGAAGCTCATCGGTCGTTCAGTCTTAGTTGCTTGCATTCCTATTCCCTCCCTCGGCTTCATTTTTCAGCTTCTGAATGTGTTTATCCGCGCGCAGATGCGAGAATTCCTCGCCCTGCGGGCAGATGTAGCGATAACATTGATAGATCAGATACAGATTCAAAAAGATAACGATCAGGCGCAGCAGCACCGCGGGCAGCGCAAAATAGCCCTGATTTTCCTGAACAAAGGAAATGGGCAGCCGTCCCGTAAGATCCACCGCCTGTGCCAGCGCGAAAAAGCTCAAAGCGCGTGTTGCGCCGGCCAAAAGCCGCGCATGCTGCAGCTCGCGGCACAAGGAAAAGATTGCGAAAAGCAAAAGCGCCATAAAGAGCAGCGAGAACACGAAATAGACCCATTCCACACCGGCAAAGATCGCGCCCACGCTCGGCATGGAAAATCCCATTTGGCCAAGACCGTAAAGCGCGTAATATCCCGCAAAGGGCAAGGAAAGGAAGGAGAAAAAGAAGCTCACGCGGAAATAGCGATGATAGGGTGCCAGCTGATAAAGCCCATAGATCATCATGGGATAGCCCGCCAGCATGGCAAAGGACAGCGGCGAATAGATCGCCATGACCGCCACAAAGAAATATCCCACCAAAAGCCAACCAAAGCCCATTTATTCTCCCTCCTTCTTCACTTAAAAATCAATTACTGCCCGCACTTGCACCGCAGCACTTTTTATACTTTTTACCGCTGCCGCACGGGCAAAGGTCGTTGCGTCCCACGCGATCTGCCTTGCGCACCACCACGGTCTTTTTGGAAACAGAGCCGTCCGAGAGGTTTTCGCTCAGAGGCTTTGCCACCTGCTCGCGCTTGATAGGCTGGGTACGAGGCACGGCGCACAGAATGATGCGCACGGTTTCGGCACGAATATCCGCCACCATCTCGTCAAAGATGTCAGCACCCTGTAAGCGATATTCCGTGATAGGATTGCGCTGTGCATAGGATTGCAGGCCGATGCTGCCCTTGAGATCGTCCATCACATCCAGATGCTCCATCCAATGGCGGTCGACCGAGCGAAGCAGCACGGAGCGCTGCACCTCGGCAAAGACCTCTTCGCCAAACAGCGCCTTTTGTGCCTCGTAACGCGCGTCAGCACGTTCTACAAGAAACTCCACCAGCTGCTCGGGCTTCCATTTTGCAATCTTTTCAAGCGAAAGATCACCTTTTTCCAAAAGAACACCCGCGTACTGCGCCTCCAGCGCCTCCACGTTCCAGGTATCGGCCCCCTCGCTTGAGGTAAACGCGGTCACGTTTTCCTCAAAGGAAAGACGCATCATATTGCGGATCGTTTCACTCACGTCCTCGCCGTCCAGCACCTGGCGACGCTGTGCATAGATCAGATTTCTCTGCTGATTCATCACGTCGTCATAGGTCAGCACGTATTTTCTGCGCTTGAAGTTGCTGTCCTCAATGCGCTTTTGTGCGCTCTCGATCGCAGAGCTCAGAAGCCCCGCCTTGATCGGCTGATCCTCGGGAAGACCCAGGCGATCCACAAGCCCCATCAGACGTCCCGCGCCGAACAAGCGCAGAAGGTCGTCCTCAAGCGAGAGGAAAAATCTCGATTCACCGGGGTCGCCCTGACGCCCCGAACGGCCGCGCAGCTGATTGTCGATACGGCGGCTCTCGTGACGCTCGGTGCCCAGAATAAACAGGCCACCCGCCTCGCGCACGCGCTCGGCCTCGGGTGTGATCTCCTCCTTGAAGCGCTTGACCAGCGCGTGGAACTGCTCGCGTGCAGCACGGATCTCATCGTCCGCCACGTCCACGGTGCCCGTGGCATTGGCGATCAGCTCCTCGTCAACGCCCAGCTTGCGCATCTCGTTCTTAGCCATAAATTCGGCATTACCGCCGAGCATAATGTCAGTACCGCGTCCCGCCATATTGGTGGAGATGGTCACGGCGCCGTACTTACCTGCCTGCGCTACGATCTCGGCCTCGCGCTCGTGGTGCTTGGCGTTCAGCACGTTGTGTGCGATACCGCGACGCTTGAGCATTGCGGAAAGCTCCTCGGATTTGTCCACGTTGACCGTACCCACAAGCACGGGCTGACCCTTGGCGTGACATTCCTCGATCTGCGCGATGATCGCGTTGTATTTTCCTTTTACGTTCTTGAAAACGTAATCGTTGTGGTCCTTGCGGATCATCGGCTTGTTGGTGGGCACCTCCACGACGTCAAGATCATAAATCTCGCGGAATTCCATATCCTCGGTCAGTGCCGTACCCGTCATACCCGAAAGCTTGCGGTACATACGGAAATAATTCTGGAAGGTAATGGATGCCAGCGTGCGATTCTCCTTTTGCACCTCGACACCCTCTTTGGCCTCGATCGCCTGATGCAAGCCGTCGGAATAGCGGCGGCCGGGCATAATACGGCCCGTGAAGCTATCCACGATCATAACACCGTTCTCATTTACCACGTAATCCACATCGCGGTGCATCACGCCCCAGGCGTGAATGGCCTGCTTGACGTGATGGGCGATCTCGGAGTTGGCGGGATCGTTGAAGTTCTCAAGCCCGAAGAATTCCTCGGCCTTGGCGGCACCGCGGGGGGTGAGAATGGCGTTTCTTGCCTTCTCGTCCACCAGATAATCCGCCTCGATCTCGTCGGTTTCCTCCTTGTTGTCCACTTCCTTGCGCACAAGCTTGGTCATGCGGCGCACCAGCGTGTCGGCGCGCTCGTAAAGATCGGTGGATTTTTGACCCGCGCCGGAAATGATAAGGGGGGTACGCGCCTCGTCGATCAGGATTGAGTCTACCTCGTCCACGATGGCAAAGGCGTGTCCGCGCTGCACCATATCACTCTTGTAGACCACCATATTGTCGCGCAGATAGTCAAATCCGAACTCGTTATTCGTGCCGTAGGTGATGTCGGCGTTATAGGCGGCCTTCTTTTCATCCGGCGTAAGGCCGTGCACGATCACGCCCGTGGAAAGACCCATAAAGGCATACACGCGGCCCATTTCCTCACTGTCGCGGCGAGCCAGATAATCGTTGACGGTCACGACGTGAACGCCAAGCCCCGCCAGCGCATTGAGGTAAGCGGGCATCGTGGCGACCAACGTCTTACCCTCGCCCGTTTTCATCTCGGCAATGCGACCCTGATGCAAAAGGATACCGCCCAGCAGCTGCACGTAGAACGGGCGCTTACCAAGCACGCGGGCATCCGCCTCGCGCACGGCGGCAAAGGCGTCGCAAAGGATATCGTCCAGCGTTTCACCCGCCGCAAGGCGTGCCTTGAGTGCAGGGGTGGTGGCGGCGAGCTCCTCGTTGCTTAATTGCTCGTAGTGAGGGGCAAGCGCCTCAATGCGGTCTGCCAAGCGCTTTATTTTCTTGATCTGACGGCTGCTGTACGTGCCGAAGATCTTTTTGAAAAGTCCCATAAGTGTCCTCCAAAACAATAGTGCATTTATTATACTATATTTTAATATAAAATTCTATACTTTACCGAAAAAATTTGCAAATAATTTTCCAAGCTCTTGCGAACGCGCGCAAAATCGGCTATAATGGTGCTAATACCGAGTGAAAGCGAGAAAAAACGTGTCTAAAATTCACATCGTACTACTGGAGCCGGAGATTCCGCAAAATACGGGTAACATTGCGCGCACCTGCGCCGCCACGGGCGCGTCGCTGCACCTCATTCGCCCGATGGGCTTTGAGATCGACGACAAAAAGCTCAAGCGCGCCGGCCTTGATTACTGGGACAAGCTGAACATCACCTATTATGATGGGCTTTCCGATTTTATGTCCCGCCACGAGGGTGCGACTATCTACTATTTCACCACCAAGGCGCCCCGCTGTTATACTGAGATCACCTATCCCGACGAGGTGTTTATTATGTTCGGCAAGGAGAGCGCGGGGCTGCCCGAGGAGCTGCTGTTTGCCAACCGCTCGCACTGCGTCCGCATCCCGATGCGCGAGAGCTTGCGCAGCTTGAACCTTTCCAACTCGGTTGCGATCGCGGTATACGAGATCCTGCGCCAGAGCGATTTTGCCGACTTACAAGAGGCGGGGGCGCTGACGCGCTTTGATTGGAGCGACGCACATGAAGGATAAGATCATGATCGCGATGAGCGGCGGCGTGGACAGCGCCGTGGCCGCCGCGTTGTGTGCCAAGATCGCCCCCGCCGCGGGCGTAACGATGCAGCACTTCGCTGCATGCGGCGAGAGGGACGCCACGGACGCCGCCGCGCTGTGCGCGATGCTGGGTATCCCGCATTTTGTCGCGCATCTGGAAAAAGAGTTTGAAAAGGACGTCATTCTCCCCTTCATCGCCGCCTACGATGCGGGAGAAACACCCAACCCCTGTGTGCTTTGCAACAAGGCGATCAAGTTTGGCGCGCTGCTTGATTTTGCGCGCGCGAACGGCTTTGAGCGCATCGCTACGGGACATTACGCCCGCATTGAGCGCACGCCAACCCGTTCCCTTGTCCGTATGGCTGTCGACCGCAGCAAGGATCAGACCTATATGCTCTACACACTCTCGCAGGACGTGCTCTCGTGCGCGGAATTCCCGCTTGGTACGCTCACTAAGCCCGAGGTACGCGAGATGGCGAGCGCGCTCGGCTTCCCGATGGCGCAGAAATCCGACAGTCAGGATATTTGCTTCATTCCCGACGGCGATTATGCCGCCTTCATTGAAAAATTCACGGGAAAACGTCCCGAAAGCGGCGCTTTTCTTTCCACCGACGGTCGCGTGCTTGGCACGCACAAGGGTCAGCTTCACTACACCATCGGCCAGCGAAAGGGGCTTGGCATCGCGCTCGGCGCGCCCGCCTACGTGGTCGCCAAATCCGCCGCCGATAACACAGTTACGCTGGGCACGAACGAGGAGCTTTTCACCTCCCGTTTGGTGGCCAAATGCATCAATCTGATCCCCGAGGACACGCTTGGTGCACCGCGCAAGCTGCTTGCCAAGGTGCGGTACAGCCAATCTGCCACGCCCGCACGCGTCGAGCAGACGGGCGCAGACGAGCTGACCGTGGAATTCGACACCCCGCAGCGCGCCATTTCCAAGGGACAGTCGCTTGTCCTTTACGAGGACGACTACCTGTTTGGTGGCGGCATCATCTGTTAAAAAGGAGCGTTTTATGAAAGTCTTGACCTTTAGCTATGATGACGGCGTAAAGCAGGATATCCGTCTGATTGAGCTTTTCAACAAATACGGCATGAAGGCAACCTTTAATCTCAATTCTGGGCTCCTTGGTCTGAAAAACGAGATCACCTGCCACGGCACGACCGTTCGGCACGATAAGGTCAACGCCGCCGATGTAGCGCACATCTATGCAGGGCACGAGATCGCAGGCCACACCCTCACGCACCCCCGTCTGCCCAGCTTGAGTGACGAGGAGGTTATTCGCCAGGTCGAAGAAGATCGCTTGGCGCTGTCGGAGCTTTGCGGCTATGAGGTGGTGGGTTTTGCCTACCCTTGCGGTGGCGAAAACTACAATACGCGCGTGTCCGAGCTGCTTCGCAGTAAGACCGGTGTGCGCTACGCGAGAACGATCCGCTCCTGCTACGATCTTCAAAGGCAGGAAAATCTGTTTGAATTCAAGCCCACCTTATACCACACCCACGATTGGGACCGTGTTTTTGAGCTGAGTGAGCGTTTTCTTTCCCTGCCCACCGAAGCGGACGCCACGCTCTTTATCTGGGGACACAGCTATGAATTCGACGCCTACAACAGCTGGGGACAATTTGAGGAGTTTTTACAGATGATGGCAAACCGTAAGGACGTGGTCTATGCCACCAACAAAGAAGCGCTTTTGTGCAAGGAGTAAAATATGCAAACCGATTTGCTTGGCAATACGCGTTACCGCGTAAATCTACATATGCACACCTCCCGCTCGGACGGTGACGCCACGCCGAGCGAGGCGGCTGCGCGCTACCGTGCGGCAGGATACGATGCCGTGGCCTTTACCGATCACTGGGTGTTCGGTGAGAGTCAGTATGCCGAAAATGGGCTTTTGCTGCTCTCCGGCATCGAATATGATACCAAAACCTCGACCAAGAATGGGCTTTTTCATATCGTTGGCATCGGTATGCGCGAGAATCCCTGCCTTGCGAGTGACGCCGGCGCACAGGAGATGATCGACGCGATCAAGCGTGTCGGCGGCTTTGCCGTAATCGCCCATCCCGCCTGGTCACTCAACACCCCGGAGCAGATCATGGAGCTAAAAAACGCGGACGCCACCGAGATCTATAACGCGGTTTCGGGCGTGCATATGTCCCGACGCGCAGACTCCTCCCTGATCGTGGATATGCTGGGCGCTAAAGGGCGCCTGTACCCCTTGATCGCCGCAGACGACACACACTATTATGACAGCGACGCTTGCAGCGCGTGGATCATGGTGCAAGCCAAGGCCTGCACGCAGGAAGAAATTTTGAAGGCGCTGCATCGCGGTGATTTTTACGCCACACAGGGCCCCGAAGTGCACGTGCAACGAGAGGGCGACGAGGTGAAGGTCATCTGCTCCCCCTGTCGTGAGATCGTTTTTCTTTCCGACCGTGCCTTTTCCAAGCGTGTTTTTGAGAGCGATGGCATCACAACCGCGCGCTATACCCCCTTTCCAAACGAAAGCTTCATTCGCGTGCAAATAACCGATGAAAACGGCAAGCGGGCGTGGACAAACCCCATCAAGCTTTAAGAAAAAACGAGCGAGATCCGTGAGATCTCGCTCGTTTTTTGATTTAACCGACGCCGGCACGCCGACGCCAAAACGCGTCGGCGGTGTGCACGGGACATACGTGATTATACGGAATCACGTCCTTCCCAATGCCGAAATTCCGGCTGGAATCGTATTTCGCGGCATAATACGGCTCATTATAAGATAAATTCCGTCCCTCTGCATCAATCGCGCCGTCATAGGTGTACGGCGCATCCTGCACCGTGATCCTGCGCGGAAAGCTTCTTTTTACTCGCAAAAGCGCAACGCTGCGGCGCGCTTGTGAAGGGCACTCCTCCACGGCCACACCGCCGTGTGAGCAATACGCCACACACACGTGACACGTACAGCGCTCGTGCGGCTCGGTACCCCTTTTGAAATATCCGTACTCCAACCGATTTCCCCGCGGGTCAAGTGCACACGCTTCACTCGCCAGCTTCCCCGAATCCTTGCAATAGCGAACGATGACCACGTCGTTTGGCGTTTCAAATTGCGTTCTTTGCGGCGGGCGCTGGGCAAGTACATCATGCATAACGGTATCAAATATCGCAAGCGCAGGATTCCCTTTGACGTCATTGAGCGGCGCCGGGTATTCATATCCATACCACACGCCGCACAACAGCTCCGGAGTATATCCCACAAACCATTTATCGCAGTTTTTCCCCGTTGTCCCCGTTTTTCCCGCCACATCCGTCACGCTTTTCAGCGTAAGCGCACGCCCTGTTCCGTCCTGCACCACGCCACGCAGCATCATCGTAAGGACTGCCGCATCCGCGCGTTCCATCACCCGGCGCTCGGTGCCATCATTTTCAAGCAAAGTATTCCCTTCGCTATCCTCCACCCGATAAAAGCTACGCGTCCCGCGATACACGCCATCGTCCGCCAGAGCCGTATAGCCACCCACGATCTCGCGCAGCGTCACGCCCGTGTGCTGCTGCCCCAGCGCCAGCGCCGCCGCGCCGAGGTCGTTTTGCTCGCTCAGCGAAGAAAAGCCCAGCTGATCCCGTAAAAATCGGTAGGAGCTTTGCGCACCAAGCCGTTGCAACACCTTAATACAAACGGTATTAACCGATTCTCGCACAGCGGTATTCACCGTGGTCAGGCCCCGATAGATATTTGGGGCGTTTTTCGGCCAAGGTGCGCCGTTTTCCTTGAATTCCAGCGGCACGTCGTCAAACACGGTTGCATAAGTGATCAATCCGCGCGAGAGTGCGGGCGCATACACCGAAAGCGGCTTGATCACCGAGCCGGACGGGCGTCTGGTATCGCAGGCGAAGCTTTGTACGCGGTTCGATTGCTTTTGCCCCACGGCGCCCGCCACCGCCAAAATATCCCCCGTGTGCGGATCAACCAGCAAAAACCCGCTCTGTGCACGCTTTCCGCCCTCATGCACAGGGAAATTCTCCTCGTTTTCATAGTAGTTGGTGACACTTTGCTGCAAAAGAGGCGAGATCGCCGTATAAATCTTTAACCCGCCGCAATAGACCATACGCGAGGCAGCCGCCTCGCTCATTCCCTTTTGAGCGACCAGCGCCGCGATCACATCGCTCACCACCATATCCGCATACCAGGAGTTGACACGCCCAGAAAAGGAGCGCTCGTTGAGAAAAAGCGCCGTTTCCTCACCGATCGCCGCGCGAAATCCCGGCTCGTCAAGGCGCTCCTGCGCGTGCATCTCCCGCAGGATCACGTCCCGCCGCGCGCGGTTGTTGTTTGGGTGACGAACGGGGTCATATTTCGCGGGATTGTTCGTGATCGCCGCGATCGTGGCTGCCTCGCGCGCGCCAAGCTCTGACGGCTCCTTGGAAAAATAGGCGTTTGCCGCCGTGCGAACGCCGTAACAATTCTGCGAGAGATTGACCACGTTCAAATATTGCTCTAAGATTTCCTCCTTAGAAAGCTTTTTCTCCAGATCCACCGCGCGCAAAAGCTCCTCCACCTTGCGGCGCACGCTGCGCTCGCTGTCCCCTGTCAGATTCTTCACCAGCTGCTGCGTGATGGTCGATCCACCAAAGGAGGCCTCGCCCCCGTGCAGATACTGCCACACAGCAGAGCCCGTGCGAAGCCAGTCGATCCCGCCGTGCGAATAAAAGCGCTTGTCCTCGATCGCCACAAAGGCGTCGATCAGATGCGGTGACATCTCCTCAAGCGGACACCACAGCGCATTTTCATATCCGCTGATCCGATCGTCGGCAAGCTCGGCGGCCTCCCCCTTTTCGTCGTAATAATACAGCCGCGTCGTGCGGTCCCTTGTGGCAAGCAAGCTCTCGTCGATCTCTCCGTCCAGCACCGTTCCCGCCCAGACACCAAGCCCCGCCACCGCCACGATTCCCAAGACAGTCAGCACCAATCTGCCCGAGAGATAAATGCGCAAAAACGCCTTTCCGATTTTTTTGATCCACATAAAAACACCCCCGCTTACCGTCATTTTTTGCGATAAGCGAGGGCTTCATTCCGAGTATTTTATGGTGCTTGGAGCGCTTTTTGTTATTTGGGGACAACATTTTCAGCGCCGAGAATTTTTTGCAGTTCCCGCAGCGTGTAATCGGTGAGATCAAATCCGGACGATTGCTTGTGATACGTCTTGGTCGAGGCATCGAAGATCGACACGGGCAGCGCGCCGTCAAAGATCTCCAGAAGATTTTTGGTGCGACGGAAGATCTCACAGGAAAGATCCGGCACGCGCAAATACAAAATTTTAGCGTTACGCGGCGCGACAGCCGCCGTTTTCGTCGATACGGTGTTTTTTTGTACCGTCTGCGGGCGATTTTTCAGCACTTCGTTGTCGGCAAGCTCCTCAAAGCGGGAAACCAAGAGCTTCGGCTTCTCCTCCTCGCGCAACGAAAGATTTCCCTCCACGCGCAGCACGCAATCCTCTCGCAGCACGTGGCCGTGCTCCTGTAGAGTTTTGGGGAAAGCGATGCACTCGATCTCGGCATAGCGATCCTCCAGCGTGAAAAAGGCCATTCGCTCGTCACGCTTAGTGGTCTTGCGCGTGATCGAGGTAACAATGCCAGCCACGCACACGCGCGCACGATCTGCCATTACGAGCTCCCCGTCCGCGTCCGTTCGCAAAATATCACGGATCTGCGTGATACCGACATCGCTCAACGCCATCGAAAAGCCATCCAGCACGTGACCCGAGAAATACATTCCCGAAGCTTCCTTTTCCTGCATCAAAAGCTCTCTCAAGGCAAATTCGGGAAGCTGCGGATACTCGATCTTGGGGCGTTCCACGCTACCCATCGAGAAAATATCCAATTGTCCCGTCAGCTCTGTGCGGCTGCGGCTCTGGATGCGTTCCAAAAGCTGATCGCACACGGCAAGCAGACGGCTGCGGTAGACACCAAGCGTATCAAACGCTCCCGACTTAATCAGCGCCTCGATCTGGCGTTTGTTGAGATCAAAGCCGGCAAGACGCTCTAAGAAATCGTCAAAGGAAGTATAATGGCCACCCTGTGCACGCTCGCGCACGACGTTTTCCAAAAAGCTTCTGCCCACGTTCTTCAACGCCAAAAGGCCAAATCGGATATGCTCGCCGCTCACGCGGAAATCCACGCCGGATTCGTTGATATCGGGGGGTAAAACGCGCACGCCAAGCTTTCCGGCATCCGCGATATATTCCGCGATCTTCGGCATATTACCAAGCTCCGAGGTAAGCAGCGCGGCAAAATACGCCTTGGGATAATGCGCTTTCAGATAGGCGGTGCGATAGGAGATCACCGCGTAAGCCGCGGCGTGACTTTTGTTAAAGGCATAATGGGCAAAATCCGCCATATCTGCAAAGATCGCCTCGGCGTCTGCAGTGTCAATGCCGTTTTTCGCGCACCCCTGCAAAAAGGCCTCGCGCTCCGCCTCCATCACGCCCGCTTTTTTCTTGGACATGGCGCGGCGCACCACGTCTGCGTGACCGAAGGTATAGCCCGCCAGCTCGCGGAAGATCTGCATCACTTGCTCCTGATATACCACACAGCCGTAGGTGTTTTTGAGGATCGGCTCCATCGCAGACGCGCGGTAGGTGATATGATCGGGATTTTTTCTGTTTTCAATGAAGGTGGGGATCGAATCCATCGGTCCCGGTCGATAGAGTGCGATCGCCGCCACGATATCCTCAAAAGAGGTGGGCTGCAAATTCATCAGCATCTGGCGCATACCGCCGGATTCCAGCTGAAAAAGACCCGTTGTGGCGCCTTTTGCGATCAGCTTATAGGTTTCAGGGTCATCCAGGGGAATCTGCTCGATGTCAAAATTCGGCTCACTCTCGCGGATCTGAAGCACGGCATCGTTGATAATGGTAAGATAACGCAAGCCAAGGAAATCGAACTTGAGAAGTCCCAGCTCCGCAATGGTATCCATATCGTATTGCGTCAGCATCACGCCGTTGCTGGTAGCAAGCGGCAGATACTGCGCAAGGGGGCGCTCGGTGATCACCACGCCCGCGGCGTGGATCGAGAGATTGCGCGGCATTCCCTCCAGCGCCATCGCAAGGTCGATCAAACGCTTGTATTCCGCGCGCTCGCGGTACAACGCCTTCAGATCCGGCAGCTGCAACGCCTGCGCAATGGTAATGCCAATTTCGCGGGGTACCGCCTTGGCGACAGCGTCCACGTCCGCATAGGACATACCCAGCACGCGTCCCACGTCACGGATCGCCGCACGTGCTGCCAGCGTACCAAAGGTCACGATCTGGCAAACGCGCTCCTTGCCGTACTTTTCGGTCACATAAGCGATGACCTCCTCGCGGCGATTGTAGCAAAAGTCCATATCAATATCCGGCATACTCACGCGTTCGGGGTTCAAAAAGCGCTCGAAAAGCAGATCGTGATACAGCGAATCCACGTCGGTGATACCAAGGAAAAACGCCACAATACTGCCCGCACCCGAGCCACGGCCGGGGCCCACAGGGATCTTGCGCGAGCGCGCAAAGTTCACGTAGTCCTGCACGATGAGGAAATAGTCCGCATATCCCATTTTGACGATCACGGAAAGCTCGTATTCCATGCGATCAAGGTAATCCTTTTCGCTGTGACGGTCAAAATGCAACAGCCCCGCCTCTTTTCTTGCCGAAAAGCCCTTGGCAGCCAGTGCACGCAGATGCGATTCGGCGCTCTCGCCCGCGGGGCACGGGAACTTGGGCAGATGCGTTTGCGAGAAATCGAAATCAAACTGGCAGCGCTCGGCGATCTTCACGGTGTTTTCCAGCGCACCCTCAAATTTCCCGAACAGCATCTCCATTTCCTTACTGTCCTTGTAATAAAACTCGTCCGTTTCAAATCCGATGGGGCGGCCGTCGTCAAGCTGATTGTTCGTTTGGATGCAAAGAAGCACCGCTTGCATCTCGGCATCGCTTCTGCGCAGATAGTGACAGTCATTTGTGGCAACCACGGGGAGCTCACATTCCCGAGCCAGCTGAACAAGCGTGGGAAGGATCTGTTTTTGCTCCTCAAGTCCGTGGTTTTGCAATTCTATATAAAAATTGTTCTTTCCAAAGATAACAGACAGCTCTTTTGCATATTCACAAGCGGCGGTGTAATCCCCGCGCAAAAGCAACTGCGGAATGCGCCCCGCAAGGCAACCGGAAAGGGCGATCAGTCCCTCGTGATGATTTCGCAACAGCTCCAGATCCACGCGCGGCTTGCTGTAAAAGCCCTCGGTGAAGGCACGTGAAACCAGATACGTGAGATTGCGATATCCCACCTCGTTTTCGCAAAGAAGCACCAAATGATGCGGGTGCGCGTCGGCGCTTCCCTTTTCAAAGCGAGTGCGGGGCGCCACGTAGACCTCGCAGCCAATGATCGGCTTTACGCCCTCGCGCTTGCAGGCACGGTAGAACTCCACCGCGCCGTACATCACGCCGTGATCCGTCAGCGCAACGGCACTGTGACCGCATTCCTTGGCGCGCCTTGGGATCTCGCTTGTACGGCACGCGCCATCCAGCAAGCTATATTCGCTGTGTAAATGCAAATGGACGAAATCCGACATTTCCGTATCCTTTCCTCGCCGTTATTCGGCGGATTTTTCCTCTTCTGCCCCAGCCGCTACACCGGCGGCAAGGATCTTTTGCAAACGATGATTCAACCCCGACTTTGTAATGGGGGGATTATGTAAATAAGCCAGCTCCTTGAGCGAGGCGGCGGGGTTTTCCAGGCGCAGATTGGCGGTTTCGCGCAATTCGTTGGGCAGCGCCGCCAGTCGCTCGGTGCGGATCAGCACCTCGATCGCCTCTCGCACGCGCGCCGACGCGTCTACCGCGCGCGCAATGTTGCTTGTTTCACAGTTGGTGGCGCGGTTCTCGCCGTTTCGGATCTCACGCTCGATTTTAGCGTTCATCAGCCCAAACAGCGCCTTATTGGCGCCCATCAAGGTCAGCATTTCCTCGATGATCACACTGTTTTTGATGTAAATGCCAAGTCCGCCGCCCTTTAGCTTGCGACAGCCCGCATGCCAGCCCTGTCCCTCCAGGAATTCTGCCAAAAACGGCACCTTTTCGGGATTGGAAAGACGAAATTCCAAATGATAGGCCTTGGTGGGGTCGGTTGCCGAGCCACACGCCACGATAAGACCGCGCAAAAAGTGAGCGGCACAGTGAGGGCAAGTGAACACGGGGGGCTTTTGATACTCGGCGTAAAGCTCTGCCGAGGGAAAAAGGAGCACAGAACCATTCAGCAATGCCGCGCGGCGATATTGCTCGCGAAAGGCCTGGGCACATTCACGGCGCGCAGCCGCCCCGGACAGCACCAGCACAAGGCAATTTTCCCGCAGCTCGCGCACGTCATACAAAAGTCCCGCGGCATACGCGCGGCGACAGCATTTGGCGCGCGGAGCGCCGTCGATCAGCTCTTCCTTTAACAAAAGCGAATAATTCATACTCTCCACGAAATGATCCTGATCTCACTTGTCAGGATCATTCCCCTTTCTTTTTCTGCTTTTTTCTGTATCTCCCGCATCAGCGCTTTGACGTCTGCGGCAGTGGCATTACCGGTGTTTACAATGAAAGCGGCGTGCTTCCCCGACACCTCAGCGCCACCCACACGCATCCCCTTACAGCCAAGCTCATCTAAAAGCTTGCCAATGGGAAGATCGGGCTGCGGACGCTGGAAAACGCATCCTGCGCTCGGGAGTCCCAC
>JAZRFG010000099.1:0-3720 GCA_045661265.1 Eubacteriales bacterium | reverse complement strand
GGCCCCCGATCTTTCCTTGCTGACGCCCCGTCAACGTGAACTTTACACCATGCTGCCCAAGGGTCCGTTCACCGCGGACGTGCTGACGGCAAAGGGCGTGGCGATCTCGGAGGCGGCAAGCACCCTTACATTGATGGAGATCTACGGACTGCTGACGGCAAGACCGGGCGGTACGTTTGAGTTAAAGTAACCCGTTTTTTAGAACAACGAAAGGAAACCCTATGGCAAATCTCGTCATCGTGGAGTCGCCTTCCAAGGCGGCTGCCATCAAAAAGTATCTCGGCTCTAACTACAAGGTCATCGCCTCTAAGGGCCACGTGCGCGATCTTCCCAAAAGCTCGCTGAGCGTGGACATCGACAACAACTTTGAGGCACATTATATCAATATTCGCGGCAAGGGCGATCTCATTCGCGAGATCCGCAAGGAGGCCAAGGCGGCAAGAAAGGTATTTCTCGCGCCTGACCCTGACCGCGAGGGAGAGGCCATCGCCTGGCATCTTGCCGCGGCACTTGGCATCGATCCCGACAAGACCTTGCGCGTGAGCTTCAACGAGATCACGCCCGACGTGGTGCGCGCCGCCATCAAGGAGCCCCGCGCCATTGATATGAATCTGGTCAACGCCCAGCAAACGCGCCGCATCTGGGATCGCGTGGTGGGTTATAAGCTTTCTCCTTACCTTTGGAAATCCGTGAAGAACGGTCTTTCCGCCGGCCGCGTGCAGTCGGTTGCCGCCCGTATCATCGTCGATCGCGAGGAGGAAATCCGCGCGTTCGTGCCCGAGGAATACTGGACGGTGGACGCGCAGCTTTGCGACGGTGAGGGCAAGGAATTCACCGTACGCTACTACGGCAACACCAAGGGCAAGAAGAAGATCTCCCGCGAAAAGGACGCTCTTGCCGTGGTCAGTGCCGTACAGGGTAAGCCCTTCCGTGTCAGCGACGTGAAGCGCGCGACGCGCCAGAAGCTGCCCGCACCTCCTTTCACCACCTCCACGATGCAGCAGGAGGCGTCCCGCAAGCTCGGCTTCCAGTCCCAGCGCATCATGCGTGTGGCGCAGGAGCTTTACGAGGGTATCAACGTCGGCACCGAGAACGGCGGCGTACAGGGTCTGATTACCTATATGCGTACCGACTCGCTGCGTATCTCCACCGAGGCACAGAGTGCTGCGCGTGAGCTGATCGCAGAGAAGTACGGTGAGGATTTCTGCCCCGCCAAGCCCCGCGTGTATAAGACACGCGCCAATGCGCAGGACGCGCACGAGGCGATTCGTCCCTCGCACGTCGACCTGGAGCCCGCCAAGATCCACAAGTACCTCACGGTAGACCAGTACCGCCTTTATAAGCTGATCTGGGAGAGATTCGTCGCAAGCCAGATGCAGTCCGCCACCCTCAACACGATGAACGTGGAGCTGGAGTGCGAGGGCAACGTATTCCGCGCAGGCGGATACAGCGTGGCCTTCCCCGGCTATATGGCTGTGTATGAGGAGAGCGAGGAGGAGGTGACTCGCGCCGACGCGATCAGCGAGCAAAAGGATGCCCGCATTCCCGAGCTTTCCGTGGACGCAAGTGTTGCCGCCACTGCCGTGGTTCCTGCGCGTCATTTTACCGAGGCGCCCCCCAGATATACCGAGGCGTCCCTCATTAAGTTCCTTGACGAAAAGGGCATCGGACGCCCCAGCACCTATAACACCATCATCACCACCATCGTGTCCCGCAACTACGTGACCCGCGATGGCAAGTCGCTTGTGCCCACGCCTCTTGGCGAGGTCACGACCAAGCTGATGAAGGAGAATTTTGCCGACATCGTCGACTATACCTTCACCGCACACATGGAGGATCAGCTGGACGAGATCGAAAAGGGAACCGTCGAGATGGTCGGCGTTCTGAAGGACTTCTGGAGCGGCTTTGAAAAGGAACTGGCGCGCGCCGAGACCACCATCGGCAAGGGTAGCTTTGAGCTGCCCGTGGAGCAGACGGACATCATCTGTGAAAAGTGCGGCGCCAAGATGGTCGTGAAGAATGGCCGCTACGGAAAATTCGCCGCCTGCCCCAATTACCCCAACTGCAAGAACACCAAGCCGCTGGAGGAGAAGAAGCCCGAGGTGGCAAGCGAGACCGAGGAGAAAAAGTCCGCCCCCGTGGTGGCTGATTTCAAGTGCGAGCTTTGCGGCTCGGATATGGTGCAGCGTACGGGTCGCTTTGGCAGCTTCTTTGCCTGCTCCCGTTACCCCGCGTGCCATTTCACCAAGCAAAAGACCAAGGAGCTGGACGTGCCCTGTCCCAAGTGCGGCTCTAAGGTTCTTGTCAAGACGGGACGCAACAAGAGCGTGTTCTACAGCTGTGAAAAGTATCCTTCCTGCGATTTCTCCTCGTGGGATATGCCCGTGAAGGAAAACTGCCCCGATTGCGGCAAGACGCTGTTCCGCAAGAAGGGAAAGGCGCTGCTCGTTTGCCACGATAAAGCGTGTGGCTACCGTCGGGAGACCGAGGAGCTGCCCGCAGAGGAGAGCGCAGAATGACGCAGCCGCTTGTCACGGTGCTTGGCGCGGGTCTTGCCGGCTGTGAGGCCGCTTGGCAGTGCGCCGAGCGCGGTGTGCGCGTGCGATTGGTGGAGATGAAGCCCGTCAAGTACACGCCCGCGCATCACGCGCCCGAATTTGCCGAGCTTTGCTGTTCGAACTCTCTGCGTTCCGATGCGCTTTCCAACGCCGTGGGTCTTCTCAAGGAGGAGATGCGCCGCGTGGGCTCGCTTGTGATGCAGGCGGCGGACGCCACGCGCGTTCCCGCGGGTTCCGCGCTGGCGGTGGATCGCAGCAAATTTGCACAATATGTGACTGAACGGGTCAAAAACCACCCGTTGATCGAGGTGGTGGAGGCGGAGGCAGATCACATTCCTGATGGGGTGTGCGTGGTTGCCACGGGCCCCCTTTCCTCTGAACCGATGGCCGAGGCGATCGCCGAGCTGACAGGCAAGGACGGGTTGTATTTTTACGATGCCGTTGCCCCCATCGTCGAGTTTTCCTCGATCAATATGGACATCGCGTTCTTCGCCTCCCGCTATGACAAGGGAGACGCGGATTATGTCAACTGCCCTATGACGCACGAGCAGTACGATGCATTCTATCAGGCGCTTGTCAGCGCCAAGGAGGCACAGCTGCACGAGTTCGATAAGGAGGGGCAGAAATCCCCCAAGGTCTTTGAGGGCTGCATGCCTGTTGAGGTTATGGCGCGCCGCGGATACGACACGCTGCGCTATGGTCCCCTCAAGCCCGTAGGGCTTGTGGACCATCGCACGGGAGAGAGCTCCTTTGCCGTGGTACAGCTGCGCAAGGAGAACAAGGAGGGAACGATGTACAACCTCGTGGGCTTCCAGACCCACCTCACCTTCCCTGAGCAAAAACGCGTGTTCTCTATGATCCCGGGACTGGAAAATGCCAATTTCCTGCGCTACGGCGTGATGCACCGCAATACCTATCTACACTCGCCCGGCTTCCTTGGTAACACCTATGCCACGCTCACGCGTCCTGAGCTGTTCTTTGCGGGACAGATGACGGGTGTGGAGGGTTACATCGAATCTGCCGGCTCCGGTCTTGTGGCGGGCATCAACGCCGCCAGATGTGCGAGAGGACTGGAGCAGATGACGTTCCCCGCGCACACGATGCTTGGCGCGATGGCGAACTACGTGGCACACGGCGGTATCGCAGATTTCGTGCCGATGAA
>JAZRFG010000098.1:0-17141 GCA_045661265.1 Eubacteriales bacterium | reverse complement strand
CTTGCCGAGGACTTTTCCTATAAGGAAAAGGGAAGCGCGCTTACGGGGGCATTTGGTCTGCACCTGCTGATCAAGACCGCCGAGGGCGAGATTTTGAAGCTGTATCTGAACGAAACCGATTTTTACGCGGAGCTCAAGGGTGGCATCTGTCTTTTCGCCCCCGATGACGCGCAAAGCTATGCCGCGCTTTACAGCACCCTGCAAGCTGCGTTTTCATCAAATTTTGGAGGTTGACTATGTGGGCTTTAGTGTTTGTATTTGTTTCCCTGATTATTGTGCTTCCAATAATATGGTTTTTTATAAAGAGATATCCTATGATCGCCGAAATGCAGGACGTATTGGAAAAGCCCTTTGTTTGTCCAAATTGTGGGCATAAATTCAAAATCAAAATGCGTCAAGTCTGGTATCGGTTTCCTGCATTTTATTTGGTAAAAGGATTTAAGGTGAAATGCCCCAATTGCAAAAAGAAAGACGTTTGTTCCACTACATATGAATAAACGCCGATCCGCCTCGGCAGACAACAAAAAAGCACCCGTTCGGGTGCTTTTTTGCTTATTTTTCGTCTTTTAGCTCCGCGAGCTTCGCGGCAATGCGCCGCATATCCTCCATCATATCCTCTTTCTTTCGCGGGTCGCGCAAAAGGTACGCGGGGTGGTAAACAGCGGTCATCAGATAGCCGTTTTTCTCGAACCATTCGCCGTGCTCCTTGGTGATGCGGAAGTCGGGCTTGATCAGCTTCATCGCCGAGATGCGCCCAAGGCACACGATCACGCGGGGCTTCAGCAACTTCACCTGCTCGCGCAGATAGTCGATGCAGGCGGCTTCCTCCTCGGGGCGAGGATCGCGGTTTTGCGGGGGACGGCATTTGAGAATGTTGGCGATGTAAACGTCTTCGCGCGGGATCTCTACCGCGGCAAGAAATTTGTCAAGCAGCTGTCCCGCACGACCCACAAAGGGGGTGCCGGTCAGATCTTCCTGCTCGCCGGGGGCTTCGCCCACGAAAAGCAGGTCTGCGGTGCGTGAGCCCGTGCCGAACACGGATTTCGTTCTGGTAGCGCCAAGCGCGCATTTTTGGCACGCGGCACAGGTGGTTTCCAAGATTTCCCAAGTCATAGCTTTTCTCCCGGTTTTTTGATGTTGTGACCTAATATAGGTATATCACAAAAACCCCGTGCTGTCAAGCAATTTCACGGTTTTACAGAGAAAAGCCCCGCGCAAAGCAGCTCAAAGTCGTGCCAGCGTTTGCACAGCGTCTTGCTCGCAGATCTGTGTGCCGTGCTCGGCAAGATATAGCTTTGCAACGTCTGCGCGCACCTCGTACCCGTATTCGCGCAAGAAGGAAAGGCGCCGTCCGGCGCCGGAGCGCAAAAGCAACCACCAGCGCGCGTGCTCGTCGCGAAAGGCACGGCTTTCCCGCGTTTCGATAAGCCCCGCCGAGCGGCGGCAAGCGGCCAGGAGCGAGGGTAGCGTGTCAAAGCGGAACGCGCGCAGCTCCTGTGCCGCGCGCGGCGGTAGGCGGAAGCGACCGTTTTCCCTTGCCTCCTTGACGGGAATCTCCTCCTCGTCGGAAAGAAGCAATCCCATTTTCGTGACAAAAAGCTCGCAACCACCGCCCTTTGAAGGGTACATCTGTATGTAGATCTTATCCTCGCTTGCGTCAAAGTCCGTTTGATTCTTGACGTCGGAGAGGATCTCGTGAAACGCGCTCCGCGTCCTCAACTCACCAAGGTCCGTCGCGTCGCAGTCCAGCTCGTAATGGCGTGCGTCCTCGGCGGAGAGCATGATCTTCAGCTTGTTTTTGCTGATGCGGATCCATTCCATCGGTGGGACACCTCCTTTCTGTATTCCTATGCACATTATAAGCGATATTTCACTTTGGCGCTACCCCTAAAATTTTTCCATTACGCGCGCGCTTGACTTTTTACTGGATTTTATGGTAAACTGTTACTGAATATGAAAAAGGAGGTGTGTGCGATGCGCTATTGTCCCGAAACGTGCGCGGTGGAGCTGACCGTAGATGAGCTTTGTGCGATCGCGCACAAGGGCGGACATCTGGATACCCGCCATCCTCGCCGTATGGCAAGAACCACCGATCAATCCAAGCTCAAATTGCCTGCCGAAAAGGATCGCCGTGTGGGCGTGCTTTTACGCAATACGCTGACGCACAACGGCATTACTTATACCGTGGAGGGCGTGGCAGACGCCGTGTGCGGCGAGGATCTGGTCGAGCAGATCAAGGTCTCGAAAAAGGGAAGTGCCTACACCAATGACAGCTTCTCCCGCTTGCGCGCGCTCGCCTATATGCTGGCCGCTGCCGGGGATCTTGGTACGGTGCGCGTGCGGATGCGCTACTACAACCCCGAGGGGAATGAGGTCAGGGACCTCGTTACCGCACACACGTGCGAGGAGCTTTGCATCTTTTACCTTTCGATGATCTCTCGCGTCGAGCCGCTGGCGCGCGACCTGGTGCATAGCGCCGAGGAGCGTCTTGCCACGGCGCGTGCGCTGCGTTTTCCCTATCCCAATCCGCGTGAGGGGCAGACTGAGCTTGCCGAGCGCGCGTTTCGCGCCATTCGGCGCGGCGAGCGACTGTTTGCCGAGGCACCAACGGGCATCGGCAAAACGATGTCCACCCTGTATCCCGCCGTCAAGGCGCTGGGGGAGGGGTACTGCGACCGCATCTTCTATCTGACCGCCAAGGCGAGCGTGCGCCGCGAGGCGTTTGCCGCCGCCGCCAAGCTGCACGAGGTGGGCTCGCGTCTTCGCACCGTGATGCTGTATGCCAAGGAGCAGATGTGCGCACACCCCGAGGGGTGCCGCGCGGGTGCAAGCTCCCGCTGCAATCCCGACGCGTGCCCCTTTGCGCGCGGCTATTACGACCGCGTGGACGGGGCGATCACCGAGCTGCTTTCCACCCGCCACGGCTTCCCCAAGAGTATTCTTTGCGAGGTCGCACAAAAGCACCGCGTGTGCCCCTATGAGCTTTCGCTTGATCTTTCCGAGCGCTGTGAGATCATCATTTGCGACTACAACTACGCCTTTGCGCCGGACGTGTATCTGCGCCGTTATTTTGATGCGCAGGAGGGGGAACGCGGCGAATACGTCTTTCTTGTAGACGAGGCACACAACCTGCCGGATCGCGCGAGAGACATGTACTCCGTGCAGCTTGGCGTCGCACCTTTTGAGGCGGCATACGCGAAGCTTGACCCCCAAGAGGACAGCGAGCTGGAGGGTGTGCTCGGCAGTTATCTGATGTCGATGCGCCGACTTGGTGCGCTTTGCACAGAGCATCGTGAGAAGCACGAGGACGGCACCGAGAGTGGTTATTATCTCAACCGTGCACCTCTGCAGAATTTTACCGAGGAAACGCTCCAATGCAGACGCGCGCTGGACGCGTTTCTCAAAAAGAACGAGCAGCATCCGCTTGCCGCAGAGCTTTCGGAGCTTTCGGCGCTCTTGCGCCGCTTCTGCGGTCTTTCCGATTATTACGACGATCGCTTTCTTACCTATATCCGCATGCAGCAGGGCGAGATCTTCGTGCAGCTGTATTGCCTGGATCCTGCGGGCGTGTTACACAGCGCCATGGGACGCGCGCGCGCCTCGGTGCTCTTTTCCGCGACGTTGAAGCCCTTGGACTATTTCGTTGACATTCTGGGCGGCAAGGGCGCGGACACCGTCGAGCTCCCCTCTCCCTACGACCCCGCGCGTCTTTGCGTGACGGTGGCCTCGGGGGTGAGCACGCGCATGGAGGACAGAGCCAAATCCTATCGCAGGATCTCCACGCTGATCGCCGCCACTGTGAGCGCGCGGGCGGGGAATTATATGGTCTATTTTCCGTCGTACGATTATATGGAGCGCGTACACGAGCAGTTTGCGACGAAATACCCGGGCGTTTGCTGTGTGGTGCAAAAGCGCGGCATGAGCCAGCGGGCGCAGGAGGAGTTCCTTGCCGCCTTCAAGGCGGACGAGGGGAAGCTGCGCGTGGGCTTTTGTGTGCTGGGCGGCAGTTTTTCCGAGGGTGTGGACCTGCCTGGCAGCCGTCTGATCGGCGTTGTCGTGGTGGGCACGGGCATTCCGGGGCTTTCCGACGAGCGGAATATGCTGCGCGATTACTATGAGAATAAATGTGAGCGCGGCTATGATTACGCGTATACCTATCCCGGCATGAACCACGTGCTTCAGGCGGCGGGACGCGTGATCCGCCGTGAGCAGGACAGAGGCGTGGTGGTGTTGATCGATGACCGCTATGCCGCCGAACCCTATCTGCACCTGTACCCCGCGCATTGGCAGGGAATTGCCGCGGCGGGTGACGCCAAGGCCCTTGCCCACCGTTGTAAAACGTTCTGGAGTAAAGAAAATTAATAAAATTTATTAAAAAAATGCAATTTCGTATTGCAATTCTTGCGGAATTGTGCTATAATTGCAATGTTTTGTGACAGTTTTTGCAAGTTTTGGGCAAAAAATATGCGAAATTATTGTTTCGGAGGATAGATACGATGAATTATTACACGCAAGCCTCTCGTGCCGATCTTCAGGCAGAGCTTCAGAAGCTTCAGGCACAGTACGACGCATTCTGCGCAAAAAAGCTTTCGCTG
Organism: Eubacteriales bacterium; assembly: GCA_045661265.1. GTDB lineage: Bacteria > Bacillota > Clostridia > Oscillospirales > CAG-272 > Firm-07. Next base: position 12,546 of record JAZRFG010000098.1, on the reverse strand, counting down.
GACCTTTCCCGCGGTAAGCCCGGCAAAAAGCAGCTGGACCTGACCGAGGGTATGCTGCGCTGCGTCAGCTCCAGTGCGGATTGCAGCTCCGAGGCGGGATTTGACTGCCGCAACTATGGTATTTTGGACGGCCTGCCCGAAATGAAGCGCTTCTTCGGTGAGCTGCTTGGACTTCCCGCAGACTATATTCTCGTGGGTGGCAGCTCCTCGCTGACGCTGATGTACGATGCGATGGCGCGTGCGATGCTTTACGGCGTGGTGGGCAGCGCCCGCCCCTGGTGCCGCGAGGAAAAGGTGAAGTTCCTTTGCCCCTCTCCCGGCTATGACCGTCACTTCGGTATCTGCGAGTCGCTTGGCATTGATATGATCCCCGTGAAGATGCTTCCCACGGGTCCCGATATGGACGTGGTCGAGCAGTACGTAAACAACGACCCTGCTGTGAAGGGCATTTGGTGCAACCCCAAGTATTCCAACCCCGACGGCATCACCTACTCGGACGAGACCGTGCGCCGTTTGGCCGCACTCACGCCCGCCGCGCCTGACTTCCGGATTTTCTGGGACAATGCCTACGCGATCCATGATTTCACCCCCGACGGCGACAAGCTTTTGGACATCTTTGAGGCCTGCCGCGCTACCGGCCGTGAGGATATGGTGTTCTATTTCGCCTCCACCTCCAAGGTGACCTTCCCCGGTGCGGGCGTTGCCATCATGGCGGCTACCCCTCGCAACCTGGCGCAGATCAAGCCGATCTTTTCCGCGCAGACCATCGGTCATGACAAGCTCAATCAGCTCCGTCACCTGCGCTTCTTCGGCAATGCCGAGAACGTCAAGGCACATATGATGAAGCACGCTGAGATTATCGCACCCAAGTTTGACCGCGTGGACGCCATTTTGACCGAGGATCTGGCAGACACCGGCGTCGGCAGCTGGAAGAAGCCCAACGGCGGTTACTTCATCAGCTTCTTTGCCCCTGTCGGATGCGCGACTCGCGCATTCAATCTTTGCCGCGAGGCAGGTGTGACGCTCACAAACGTGGGCGCGACCTACCCCTACCGCAAGGATCCCGATGACAGTAACATCCGATTGGCACCGACCTTCCCGTCGGATGCGGATCTGGAGCTTGCTATGCGCGTATTCACCGTGTGTGTGCGAATCGCTGCACTGGAGAAATTGCTTGCATAAATTTGATGCGGGCGGGCATTTGCCCGCCCGCATTTTTATCTTTGTGATTCAAAGGAGAGCGTCGTGAGGAAGATAGCACAACAAGACAGCAATCCGTTTCCTTTTTCGGATAGCAATAAGCGGTATCATACCTATAATTATTATTTGCAGCATACCTTTGGGGAAAAGGTGGCAAAGGTGGTGTTGGACGGTGGCTTTACCTGCCCGAACCGCGACGGCAAGTGCGGCACGGGCGGGTGCATTTATTGCGCGGGACGGGGCGGCGGTGATTTCGCTGAGGACGCGCTGCTGCCGATCCCGCAGCAGTTCGAAAAACAGGTGGAAAGAATTCGCAAAAAATGGAATTCCTGTAAATTTATTGTGTACTTTCAGGCGTTCACCAACACGTATGCACCGCTGGAAAGATTGCGCGAGCTTTATGAGCAAGCGCTTGCCTGCGAGGGGGTGGTAGGGCTGAATATCGGCACGCGTGCCGATTGCTTGCCTGACGAGGTGATCGACTATTTGGAGGAGTTGACACAGAGAACGGTGGTCACCGTCGAGCTTGGATTGCAGAGCGTTCACGATGATACGGCGCAGATAATCGGGCGCGGACACGACTACGCGGCCTTTTTGGATGCTTACCGACGTTTGCGGGAAAAAGCACCTCACGTAAGGGTCGGTGTCCATCTGATTTTCGGTCTGATTGGTGAAAATGACGAAAAAATGATGAAAAGTGTGCAAAGTGTGGCACAGCTTGTGCCGGACGAGGTGAAAATACACTCGCTATATGTGCTAAAAAACACCAAAATGGCGCAAATGTATGCAAACGGAGCGCTTTTGGAGATGGATATGGGACATTACACAGACCTGGTGGTCGAAGCGCTTTTGCAGCTCCCCGCAAGCGTTGTGATAGGCCGTTTGACGGGTGACGCCCCCAAAAAGGAGCTTATCGCACCCCTCTGGGGCCAAAACAAGAAAGCAATATTGAACGAAATAGACAAAAAGATTTACACACGCGGCGCGTGGCAAGGGAAGCTTTTTAGAGGCTAATATATATAAAGCACTTGACGCGCACAGCGAAATGTGCTACAATATTGTCAATCCCATGGGAACAATCGCCATGGGGGTAGAAACAAACCGGAAAAGGAGAAATGTATGAAGAAATCTCTCTCTCTTGTCCTCGCCGTGCTGATGGTGGCTACACTTCTTGTGCCCATCCTCTCTGTGACGATCGCCGCAACCGGCGCTTCCACGGCGTCTACTTACTTGGTCTATCAGCAAGACTTTGAATCGGTTTCCGCCGATGCTGAGGGCTCCGCTCTGCTGGCGCAGTTGGGTTGGTACGTGCCCTCCGCCAAGGTGGATACGCACGAAGCTGCATACTCCGTTGTCGGCGTGGGTGCTGCTGGTCACGCCTTGCGCGTCAATACGTTGGGCGCCTCGGGTGAAAGCTTCATCAACGTGTTTGCCAGCGAAGTGATGTCCGCTTTGCGCAACTCGAACTTTGTGCTCAAGTACAGCATCACTTACAATGAGGAAACCACCAACAACGACGGATACGCCGCTCTCATTTATAATTACAATGGGCTGCACGGCTCCGTTGCCAACGGTGAAGGGAACGAGGCGTACGGTATCGCTGCCGTTCGTATGTGCGGCACGGGTCTGAATGCCGTGTATTATCCTGCCGCAGGCGCTACATGCGCGCTGCACTCTATTGAGAAGGATCCCGGCTCTCCCAACACGATGGCCAGCCGTTATGACGCTCCCTCCGGTCAGCCCTCGCTGTACGCTCGTCTGTTTGACAGAAACGAAACTGCCGATGATATTCGTACCGGCACCAATGTGATGGCAAACCGCACGATGAACATCGAGATCTCCTATGACGCTAAGTTGGGCGTGTTTGTCTCTATCAACGGTATTCTCGTTTCGGAGATGAACTATGACCTTCAGTACAACGAAACGTTCCGCAACGAGAATCTGTGGGATGATTTCATTCTGCGCAACAGCGGTTCCATCATTGCGCTTCTTGTGCAGCCCGGCATCGTGGCAGATATCGACAACATTACGATCGAGACCGCAGATCTTGATGCTGCTGCCGACAATACGGCACTGCCCGAGCTTCTGATCACCGAGACCTCTTTCTATCCTGCTGACTCTTGGGATGAGTTCGTCGAGATCTATAACCCGACGGATAAGCCCATTGACGTGGCGAAATACTCTTTGATCATCGGTCACCGTTATTTTAGCGGCTCTGCCACCGATGAAACTGTGATCGACCGTACACAGACCTACCTTGGTTATATAAAGTTGGGCGATTATTTCGGCAAAGAGATGGAATACGCTCTCCCTCAGTTCCTTACGCTGGAAAGCTTTGAGGGCACAAACGCAAAGAAGAGCCCCGAGATGTGGTACTTCACAGCGGAAGAAATGGCAACGATCGCCGCGATGGGCTTTGACATCGAAAGAGTAGGCGATAAGATGTATAGCCGCAGCAAGTCGGCAACCGCTAAGGATTATTTCGGCAATACTTGCACTTATCATGTTTACACGGAAAACAGCAACGGTGTTTACTATCTGTGCGATATTGGCGGTGCTGAGATCCCCTTTAACAGCAATTGTGTTCCCGAAAACGGCGGTGCTTACCGTCTTGCCAATTTCGTGGACAACTGGAACACTCGCTACACGAGCGGTGCGACCGATTATGCATCTAACACGCTGCTTAATCCCGGCGAGTGCATGATCCTGCGTCTTTCCGAGGCTGAAAAAACGGCATATTGGATCAACGGTGTGACAAACAACGGTGATCTCTCCAACACCATTGCAAGCAAGGGCTTCCGCAATCTGTACAAGAACTACGGCCTTACCGAGGATACGAAGATCCTTGTGACAGACGGTCTTTCTTCCTGCGGACTGACCACGGACGAATTCGGCCGAACCTTTGATAACGACACAACGTCCTTTACGATTTCGATCGGCGCGACCTATAACCAGGCGGGTGAAGAGATCGATTATACCAAGCGTCATCTTTGCGACCTGACCGACATCGCTTCCTCTGTTACCCATATTCCCTCTCTTGCAAGTGGTAATAACACTCAGCAAAACACCGTCCAGTACGCGATCACCAATAACTCCTATGCTACCTCTGACCTTGCCGGTAACGGCGGTCGAGTGATGCCCGGTTATTCCGGCGTTTACGTATATGGCGTGGACGCTTCTACCGATTACCGTCGCGGCGTTCTTTACACGGCGCTCAACCCGCTCAAAAATACCGCAGCGTCCCACGTGGGCTGCCTTGCGGATTACCAGAAGCTTCTTGTCGGCGATTTCTATCAGCGCACAAGCAAGCTCCCCGAGCTGATGATCACCGAGATCATGCCTTATACGTACAATCTTGCGGGTGAGGAAATGAATGCATTCCCCGCAATGGAGTTGACGAACACCTCCGGTACCGTGCTTGACCTTTACAACTATTCGCTGGTTCGTAACGTGGCCGGCATCAACGGCGCACATACTGACAGCGCATTCGATTATTCTACTGCACTTAAGGCAGGCAATCCCGTAGCGAAGGGCCAGGGCAACGGTGCTTACTACTACTTCGCACAAAACAGCATTTCTAACCCTGAGATCTGTATGCTCCAGCCCGGCGAAAGCGTTGTTGTCTGGTTCGTGAATCAGGACACCTACGCTTCCTATTATACAGATGACGAGTTTGGCGTGGAATATTTCCGCCAGTACTGGGTCAACAACGGATGCCCCGATCTTGGCATGAAGAATACCGATGGCGAATATATGGTCAAGGTGGTTGCTGTTGACGGTTGTACCAGTGACGTTTACAATGCTCCCAACGTCGATCGCGTCTTCTCTCTCACTGTGGGTGACTTTGATGCAAAGGGCAAGGCCTTGAACAACACCTCTGCTGTTTATGGTGTTGCAAGCATTTCCGGCGAGGTGACAGGCGGCGTTGCCAGCGAGGATGTTATTTCCGTTGCTTATTACGGCCTGGTTTCCATCTACTACGAGCTGCACAAGAGCGCACTTCTTGAGCTTGACGGCACTCCCAGCGCTTCCTATACAAACGTGCTTCAGAGCGCACGCATTCCTGTGAACACCGGTATGCGTTACGTAGCTGGACTTGGTGTGGACAATCGCGTCAGTGCGATGAAGCTTTCCTTGAAGGTTCTTAATACTGTTTACGACAGTACTGCTACTAAGATCTCCGACGATCCCGATGCAAAGCTGGTGTACAACGTGCAAACCAAGAGCGCAAACCAGAAGCCGGGACTTGGCACTCTTGAGGGCGCAGAGGCCTACTGTGTCAGACAGTCGCTTTTTGTTGCCAATACGCAGCAGGGTAGCAATACGACCATCTATCGTTACTTTGTGGAAAATCGCAACGCGATCGCAACTCTTACGGGTGCTGCTGTTTCCACTGTTGAAAACGCTCCCACCAAGCTCCGCTTTGACAGCGTTGTCAGACTGGATACCTACACCTCGCTTGTTGCAACCTACGGCAACAATGCTAAGTTTGGAACCTTGATCGTGAAGTCCTCCGCCTTGTCCAACGATACGGCCATGACGAAGGAGAGCTTGGTTGCCCTTGGTGCCCAGGATGTGGAGAGTGAGCTTTTGTACTACACCGACGATTTTGCAGTGCTGGGCGCTGCAATCGTGGTAGGTGCCACTGACTACGAAACAGAATATACCGCCATCTCCTATATGGAGGTGACCACGCAGGATGGCGTAACGCACGTTTACTATTCCGGCGATACGACCGCGCGCAGTGTTGAGCTTGTTGCAAGAGCTGCTATGCGTGACGTTGCCAACGTGAGTGACGGCACTTATAAGTACCAGTTGGAGAACGGCAAGTACAGCCGCTTCAACGAAGACGAGCGTGAAGTTCTTAATGGCTATTTGGCATAAAAATTCATAAGAGTCGCCCCCGAACCGTAATCGGTTTGGGGGCGTTTTTTTCTTTTTGCAAAATTACTTTACAAAAAAACTTTAAAAAACACAAAATTTTTTGAAAAAACTATTGACAAAGGGTCGTAAAGGAGAGTATAATATGGTTAATGGGAGAATTAGGTAGGTTTAGGTAAGACAAGGAAAGAAATCCCATGCCGAAATTTGGAGAAGGAGGAGAAGAGCGATGATGCTTTTGGGTACACATACGCCTGCGATCGACGCGCAATATCGCATTTCCTTTCCGGCCAAGTTCCGCAGCATGCTGGGAGAAGAATTTCTCATCGTCCGTCACCTGGAAAACCCTTGCTTGCGCTTTTATCCCATGGACGAGTGGGAAAAATATCTCCAGCGTCTTGAGGCACACCTTGAACAGGGTGACTTTGAGGACGTGCAGGAGTATTATTACAGCGACTCTGTGAGCGGCGTGCCGGATTCTCTCGGACGCGTTCGTATTCCCAAGGAGCTTTGGAAATGTATCGACGTTGATCTTGAGGACGAGGATGCCAAGCAGATCGTGGTAACGGGCTGTGGCAAATACGGCGAGATCTGGAGAAAGTCCGCCTATGAAGCCCACAGAAACAGCAGACGCACTGCCGAGCTGAACGCCAAGGTGCGCGCGTGCCCCAGCAAGGTCAAGGATCATGAGCAGTAATTTTTCGCACCGTTCGGTGCTGTTGAATGAAGCCGTAGACGCTCTTGCCATTCGAAAGGACGGCACCTACGTGGACGGAACGGCGGGTGGCGGCGGTCATTCCTTTGAGATCGCATCTCGTCTGGAAAACGGCCTTTTGATTGCCATTGACCAGGACGAAAATGCCATTGCGGCAGCTGGGGAGCGTCTTGCTCCCTATGCCTCGCGCGTGAAGATCGTGAGAAACAATTTCTCTAACCTTGACGACGTGCTTGCCACATGCGGCGTGGAGGAGATCGACGGCCTTTTGCTGGATCTTGGTGTTTCCTCGCATCAGCTGGACGAAGCCGAGCGCGGATTCGCCTATCAGAACGATGCGCCTCTGGATATGCGCATGGACCGCCGTCAGACCAAAACGGCGTATGATGTGGTCAATTATTATTCGGAAAAGGATATCAAGGATATTCTTTATACCTACGGCGAGGAGCGCTTTTCCGCAAGAATCGCCGCAAAGATCATTTCCGCAAGACAAAAAAAGCCGATCGAAACCACCGGCGAGCTTGCCGATTTGATCAAAAGTGCCATTCCTGCCGCTGCAAGAGAAGGCGGCCATCACCCCGCCAAGCGTTCCTTCCAGGCCATTCGCATTGAGGTGAATGCCGAGCTGGACGTGATTTTGCCCGCTATCGAAAGTGCCGTGAAGCACATGAGATCGGGCGGCCGTATTGCGATCATTACCTTCCATTCCTTAGAGGACCGTTTGGTAAAGCAAGCGTTTGTTCGTCTGGCAAGCGGTTGCACCTGCCCCAAGGACCTTCCTGTTTGCGTGTGCGGCAAAAAGCCGCTGGTTAAGATCATCAGCAGAAAGCCGATCCTGCCAAGCGCCGAGGAGATGGAGGAAAACCCCCGTTCGCGTAGCGCAAAGCTCCGCGTAGCGGAAAAAATCTGAGAAAAGACGAGAGAAAAAAGAAAGGACGGTGCATATCATGACCCGCGATGTCTACGATAAGATCTTTTTTAAAGAAAATTACAGCGCACAAATGCGGGAACGTGCGCTGGCACGTGAATCTGCCAATCTCCGTGCCAATGCTACCGATATGCCCAACGCCACGACCGTCGTTTTGATGGAGGATACTCCGGATGGCGGCGTGACCATCACCACAGGTGATTTTGTGGCGTATTTCAACAAGAAGCACGGCTGTGACCGTGTGGGAAATATGCGCCGACTGCTTGCTGACGCGCAAAGAAATTGTGAGCTGAAGCGTATGAAGGAGCAGAAGGCGAGCGAGGAGCGTGCCGCCCAAAAGAAGGCAGCTGCACCCAAGCAAAAGCGCGAGCGTCGCACGTTGCAGCCCCGCTTTTCCTTTGTGAAGGCCGTTTTTGGCTTGATGCTGGTGCTTGCGGTGAGCGTTTTGATCGCTACTTCTGCGCTTTTGAAGCACACCGAGCTTGAGGTTGCTACACTGGAGGCCGAGGTCAGTCAGATGCAGGCCGAGCGAGGTACGCAGGTGAAGATGGAAATGAGAGCTTTGCCGGGCGATCCTTGCGCGTATGCGCTGGACGGCGAGGATCAGGTAGAGGTTTATGAGGCCGAGGAGGAAACTCCTATTGTCACCGAGCTGATCGGCGCCCTTTCCGAGCTTTGGAAGTCATAATTCCCCCCAAAAAAGAATAAGATTGGATGCGGCTGTTGCCGTGTCCCGACGGCTCTCGTCCCGTGCGGACGAGAGCCGTTATTTTTTTGCGGAGGTGCTTTATGCTGCCGGGAAGAAAGACCTTAAAACGTGCAAGTGTGATCACGGTTGCGCTTTTTCTTGTGTTCGTGTTGCTTTCGGCTCGGATCTTTGTGATACAGTTCTTTGGATTTGAAAAATATCAAAATAAGGTGTTGGATCAGATGACCACACAATCACCTGTACGCGCGGCGCGCGGGGAGATATTAGATGCTACGGGTCGCGTGTTGGCGACCAATCAGACTGTGTATCGAGTGACGCTGTTTCCCAATGTGATCGCCAAAGCGGAAAATGCGTCAAAAACGTCGGCGCTGATCGCTGACGGGCTTTCGGCACGTCTTTCGGGGATCAGTCGCGAGGACGTGATGGCGCACATTGAGCATAAAACCGCCCTGGAGCGCACACTGGCGCGCTCCACAGACGCACAGAGTGCCGCCGCAGTTCTGGCATTTATTCAGGAAAATCAGCTTTCGGATATGGTTAGCGTGGACGCCGTCAATGCGCGCTATTATCCGTACAGCACGCTGGCCTCGCACGTGCTTGGCTTTACAGGAAGCGATGGTCAGGGGCTTTACGGACTGGAGTTAAAGTATCAAAGTGCGCTGTCCGGTACGGACGGCGCATACATCACGGCGCGGGATTCGATGGGGAATGAGATGCCGAATTCCTACGAGGCGTACGTGCCCGCCGTGGACGGCGGCACGTTGCATACAACGCTGGACGCTTACGTGCAGGCGGTGCTGGAGGAGCAGATCGAGCGCGCGATGATCGAATCCGGAGCGCAAAACCGGGTGTGTGGGATCGTGATGGACGTCAATACGGGGGCGATCCTGGCGATGGCGACAGGCCCCTCATTTGATCTCAACGATCCGTTCACGCTAAATAGTGCGGGAATGGCGGAGCTGCTTGCCCTTGGGCTGGAGGAGGATAGCGACGCCTATCGGGCGGCGAAAAATCAATTATTGCTTGAAATGTGGTCAAACAAGGCCGTCACCGAGATCTATATGCCCGGCTCCACATTCAAAACGCTGACCTGCTCGGCGGTGCTGGAGGAGGATGCGGTGATCGATCTGAACGAGCGTTTTTATTGCAGCGGTGCGATGCAGGTGGCAGACCGCACCATTCACTGTCACAAAAAAGGGGGGCACGGGAGCATCACCTTTGCTGAGGGGCTGCAGAACTCCTGCAACCCCGTGATGATGACGATTGCCGCGCGCTTGGGGTGCGATACCTTCTATGATTACGTGAAATCGTTCGGACTTTTGGAAAAAACCGGGATCGATCTGCCAGGCGAAGGAAATTCAATCTTCCACGCGGCATCAAGCTTTACCGAGCTGGATCTGGCGACCGCAAGCTTTGGGCAAAACTTCAAAATCTCGATCCTGCAGCTGATCTGTGCCGTTGCCGCGGTGGCAAATGGCGGTGAGCTTGTGACACCTTATCTGGTGCAAAGCATCACCGATGCCGATGACAACACCGTCTATGAACATCAAACGCAGATGCGCCGCACCGTGATCAGCGAGGAAACGGCAAAGACGGTCTGCTCGATCCTGGCGGGGGGTGTTGCAGGGGAGGGTGGCGCCAAAAACGCTTATGTGGCGGGGTATCGCGTTGCCGCCAAGACAGGTACGTCGGAAAAGATCGGTGACGACAAAAGCGCGCGCATTGGCTCGTGCGTGGCATTTGCGCCCGCGGACGCGCCGGAGGTGGCGGTGATCATCGTGGTGGATGAGCCGACCGAGGGGAGCAAATACGGTAGCGTGGTGGCGGCACCTTACGTTGCCAACGTGATGGAGCAGATCCTGCCGTACCTTGGTGTCAAGGCGGCGTATACCGCCGAGGAAGAAGGGGCGCTTTCCCTGCGCGTGCCGGACTGTATGGGCTGGCGTGCTGAGAGCGTTGCCAAAACGCTTTCGCAATCCGGCATTTCCTATCAATTCGTGGGCGAGGGGGAATATGTCACGGGGCAGTTTCCCGCAGCCGGCTGTGAAATTTTAAAAAGAGGGGCTTGTATTACGCTCACCTTGGGCAGTTCGAAAAGCGAAATGCTGGCGGTACCAAACGTAGTGGGGATGACGGCCGCCGAGGCGAATCGCACGCTGATCAACGCGGGCTTTAATCTAAAGATTATTGGTGCTAAGGACTATTTGAAAAGCAATAAAACCGTTATGGCGCAGGACGTGGCGGCAGGGGCGTTGCTGCCGCGCGGGAGCGTGATCGTGCTGCGCTTTGCTTACGATGAAATCGCGGAATAGGAGGGAGCGTATGAAGTTAAAGGAGCTATTGGAACAGGCGGGACTGCCGACTTGCGCACAGAGAATGTCGGAGCTCGAGATCACGGGGGTGGCTTCGCATTCGCGTGCCGTGAAAAAAGGGAACATATTCGTCGCGTTACGCGGGCTGCATTGTGACGGCACGCAATACGTGGCAGATGCATTCATGCGCGGTGCTTCCTTTGTGATCAGCGAGCGCGCCCTGGAGGGGGAGCGCACGATGACGGTGGAAAACGCGCGCGCCGCGCTCGCGCGGCTTTGTGACGCGTGGTACGGACATCCCGCGGCTTCACTTTCTTTGATCGGTATTACGGGCACGAACGGTAAGACCTCGACCGCCACAATGCTGGCACATATTTTAGAGAGCGCAGGGCACAAGACGGGCCTTATCGGTACGGTGGAGTGCCGATGTGGCGGGGAGGTGCTTGGTGCTGAGAATCCGGAGGCGTTGGCAAATATGACCACGCCGGATCCCGCCGAGTTGTATGCGCTGCTTTCGAAAATGCGGGATATGGGCGCGGAATACGTGGTGATGGAGGTCACCTCGCACGCGCTGGCTTTGGATAAGGTGGAGCCGCTTTTCTTCAAGCGCGCCGTTTTCACCAATCTTAGCGAGGATCATTTGGACTTTCACGCGGATATGGACGCCTATTTCGCGCAAAAGCGCAAGCTTTTTGAAAGGTGTGAAGAGGCGATCATCTCCTATACCACCCCTTACGGAGTGCGCTTGGCTGAGGGATTGGAATGTCCCATTTTGGAGTTATCCCCACAAACGGTGCGAAATATCGCCTATTACGGCACGGACGGCGTATCTTTCACGCTTCAGGTACAGCGGGGCGTATCTTTGCCGATCCAGCTGCCTGTGCCGGGGCAGTTTTCGGTGGAGAACGGCGGGCTTGCGACACTCACGGCTTACTCGCTTGGCGTGGATGCGGCAACGATTCTTCGTTCGCTGGCCGATTTTGTCGGTGTGCGCGGGCGTATGGAGCGGATCTGCCACGACGGCGCGGACATCACCGTTTTTTTGGACTACGCGCACACACCGGATGCGCTGGAAAAGCTGCTCTTGACCGCGCGTGGCTTTTCGGCCCCGCATCAGCGCGTCGTGGTGCTGTTCGGGTGCGGTGGCGAGCGTGATCGCGGCAAGCGACGGGAAATGGGCAGGATCGCGTCGCGCTTGGCGGACTTGGTGATCCTGACGTCGGACAATGCCCGCAGCGAGGATCCCGATGCGATTTTAGAGCAAATCCTGCGCGGCGTGGATAAGGAAAAGCCGTATCTTGTGATCAAGGATCGGCGTCTTGCGATCTCCTATGCCATTGAAAACGCGCGCGGAGGTGACATTTTACTTTTGGCGGGCAAGGGCCACGAGGAGTACGAGATCAAGGGTGGCGCGCGCTTGCCCTTTTGCGAGCGCGAGATCGTGAGAGAGTGCCTTGCTTTGCGGGCACAGGGTAAGAAAAATGCGGATTGAGCTGCAAGCGGCGTGTCGCGCGCCGCAGACGCTGGGGGCGCTTTTTGGCGCGCCCCCCTTGCGGGTGGGGACTCCGCGCGAGGAGATCCTGGGTATTACAACCGACTCGCGCGAGGTGCAGCCGGGAGATCTTTTTCTTGCCTGCAAGGGGGAGCACGTTGACGGCTGTGATTTTGTGGAGCACGCGCTGAAAGCCGGCGCTTGTGGCGTGCTTTGCGAGAGAGAAACGCTACCCGTTTCGGGGGATTTTTGGCTTTTTTGTGTCAGCAGTGTGCAAGAGGCGCTTTTTCGCGCCGCGAATGACTGGCG
>JAZRFG010000097.1:0-2959 GCA_045661265.1 Eubacteriales bacterium | reverse complement strand
CTCGGCGTTCTTTTTTCCTGCTCCACTGATCCTCACTCCCTTTCTTTGCACGACGTTTTGTAATATTTAATTATACCATATCAGACTTGTACTGTCAATTATCCTCCCCATTTTATTCCCTTGTTTTATGAGTTCATTTCAAAAAAGTGGGAAGACTTTTATTTTTTGGTTGACAAAACGCCGATCTTGTGGCAAAATATAGGTGTCAAATAAATTTGTTAAAGAAAAGATAAATATAATAGTGATATGCTCACGCTATCTCCGTTTTTTGGGGTTTGGTAAAAACGCAAATTCCATCAAGCCGGGGACGCGGTGTTCCCTTGTCTTTTCTCGGATTTGTTTGGTGACAATCGGAGTTTGCGTTTTTCGGAGCGTTGACTGCGGTTGACGCTCTTTTTTGTTTTCAAGGAGGACTCGAAATGAAAAAAGCATTATTGATCCTGTGCCTGTTGCTGGCACTCGCTTGCCTGTTTGCCGCGTGCGATAATGACGGCGACCAAACGCCTACGCCTGACGGCACGCAAAACAGTGAGCAAAGCGGCGAAACGCCCGAACCCGAGGCACATACCCACTCCTGGAGCGCATGGAAAGAGGTCACCCCCACCACTTGTACCACCAAGGGCACACAAAAGCGCACCTGCGCGTGTGGTGCGAGCGAAACGCAGGAAGCAGCCCTCAAGCAACACATTGCTACGCACCGCGAAGCGGTAGAGGCAACCTGTGGCACGACAGGCAACGCAGAATATTGGGAGTGCACGGTGTGTAACAAATATTTCTCGAATGTGGCCTGTACTACGGAAATTGCGAACAAGACCGCGGTTTCTCTCCCCGCCATGGGCGGCTGTGTCTACAACACGCAAAACGTGTGTACAATCTGTAATACAGCAATGCAATACACCGAGGGGCTGGCATACACCCTGAACAGTGACGAAGAATCCTATTCCGTCAGTGAGGGCACGGCATTGAACAACACCACAGATATCGTCATCCCGTGGTACTACAATGAAAAGCCCGTAACGAGCATCAGCGAGTATGCGTTCTGGGGTTGCGGAAGCTTAACGAGCGTCAATATCCCCGCGAGCGTCACAAGCGTCGGCAAGTATGCATTCTACGAGTGCAGCAGCTTAACGAGCATTGCCTTTGCCGAAAGCAGCCAACTGACAAATATCGGCTTTAATGCGTTCAGCGGTTGCAGCAGCTTAACGAGCATCAACATCCCTGCAAGCATGACAAGCATCGGCGTTAATGCATTCTATGATTGCAGCAGTTTAACAAGCGTCACCTTTGCTGAGGGTAGCCAGCTGACCAGCATCGGCAATTTTGCGTTCTATGGCTGCAGCAGCTTAACGAGCTTCTTCATTCCGGCAAGCGTGACAAGCATTGACATTTTTGCATTCGATGGTTGCAGCAACTTAAGAAGCGTGACCTTTGAGAACGCACAGGGCTGGTGGTACGCTTTTTCCTCTACCGCTACAAGTGGAACGAGCATTTCTGCCACCATGCTTGCCGACACCTCTACCGCGGCAACGTATTTGAAATCCACTTACGGTGACTATTACTGGAAACGCACGGTTTCCTAACAACAAGCACCCCCGCCGCCGCGAGTGATCGCGGCGGCTTTTCTACCCCCTCACGCGCGCTCAGCTTGATCGTTACGGCACGCCGCTTTCACGCCTTTTCAGCTTTTAAAAGACGCGCTCCCCACCCTTTGCGATTTATTCCGCTTCCCTCTTGCAATCCGCGTCGAAATCCGTTATAATAGTAGGGTATCCCGCACGAAAGGAGGGAAATTCATGAAGATCATTGATTTGAAGCACCCGGAACGCGAATTCCCCTCTGTGCCCTGCGGGCTGGTGCTTGGCAACTTTGACGGCGTGCATCGCGGTCACCTTGCCCTTATCGAGGAGCTCAAGCGGCTGAACAAGACCCGCAAGCAGCGCTTTGCGCTGGGAGCATTCTGCTTTGAGCAGCACCCGTTCCGCTATTTCGGCAAGCCCGTTTCCCTTTTGTGCGACAATGAGGAGAAAATGGAGCTGCTTCGCCGCGCGGGGCTGCAGTTCATCATCTTCTGCGACTTTGCGGAAATGAAGGACCTTTCCCCCGAGGAATTCGTGGCAAAATTCCTCATTCATCAGTGTCAATGTCGCATGGCAGTATGTGGATTTAATTATTCCTTTGGCAAGCAAGGTGCCGGCACCCCGGAGGATCTTCAGCGCTGGCTCGGCTCCCAGGCGGACTGTGCCGTCTCGGTCGTTCCCCCTGTGACCGATTGCGGACAATCGGTCAGCTCCACGCGCATTCGCTTGATGCTGGAGAGCGGCCACCCTGAGGACGCCGCACGCCTGCTCGGCCGCCCCTTTGCCCTGCGCGGCACCGTAAAAAAAGGTAAGCAGATCGGCCGACAGATGCAAACCCCCACCGCGAACCTGTTTTTCCCTGACCACGGTGTGATCCCCGCACGCGGCGTGTACGCCGTTCGCGTGAAGATGGGGCGCCGCATCTACAACGGCATTTCCAACGTCGGACTGCGCCCCACCTTTGAGGGCGAGGAGGGCGAAGTCAACTGCGAAACTTTCCTGTTTGATTTCAACGGCGACCTCTACGGCAAAAAGCTGGAGGTTTCTTTCCTGCGCTACTTGCGCGAGGAGCGCACCTTTACCACTCCCGAGGCCCTGGCAGAGCAAATTCAAAAGGATATTGCACACGCCAAGGAGTATCTGGCATAAAAAAGCACGAGGGCGGTTTTCGACCGCCCTCGTGCTTTTTCTGTCGTTTGTCCAGTTTTGAGATATTATTTTCCATTTTTGGAGGATTATTTTTTTATATTTTCCCATTTTGCGCCTTTTCTGCCCTGCCGGCGCGCTTGTGAAAAATATTTTCCGCAAAGCTCTTGCTTTTTCAAAGCCGTTGTGATATACTATATGGGTCGCAATAAAGCGATTTTGCATTTGCAGAGAAG